>CANDJX010000019.1 GCA_947385185.1 uncultured Clostridia bacterium | reverse complement strand
TCATTGCGCGGAGCGAAGCGACAAAGCAATCCAGTGAAGAATAAATGAGAAACAGCCTGGATTGCTTCGGCAATAGCCTCGCAATGACGAGTGAGGAACAATGCCTCGCAATGACGAGTGAGAATCGTCTGGATTGCTTCGGCAATAGCCTCGCAATGACGAGTGAGGAACAATGCCTCGCAATGACGAACACACCGTTTCGCACGGGTTTTTTATATCAATATAATGACAGTTTTTGACTTTTTTGCAACAGTGTTTGCGAAACGCTCAGTTATTTTTGAAATCCCTTCCTATGAGCTCGTCGACGGAAATTCCGTATAAATCGGCTAATAGCACGCATTGTCGGATATTTGCAATACCTTTATCGCTTTCGATCCAACTTAAAGTAGCCTGCGGTATTCCGGTGGCTTTTTCGACTTCTTTTTGCGTGAGTCCGTGCGATTCTCTTGTGTTTTTTATTTCCGTTCCGTACATTTGAAAGTTGATCTTAAAATATTGTAAATTACTTATTCGTTACTTTTGAAATTGAAATCTCTGCCTACGAGTTCGTCAAGACTTATACCGTAATAGTTTGCGAGTGTCACGCAAAAATCTATGTTCGGCAATACTTTTCCGCATTCCCACCGACTTAAATTGGAATTACTTATCCCGGTGTCTTTTTCTACCTGCAAAAGGGTCTTATTTCTTTTTGTCCTTTGATACTTGAGTTCTTCGCCGTAATTTATCATGCTTTCGACCTCTCGAATGTAATTATGTTCACATCTTACTACAAATTTGTAGATATTTCTTGACATCTGCAAATTTGCAGATGTATAATAATTTCATTACTTAATATAACAGAGGAGAGAAGATGACGCGCAAGTGTGAAAATTGCGGGGCGTGCAAAGCGCTTTACAAAAAATATACGCTTGACTGCGGGTAGCTCGGAATTTATTATTGTTCATATCGCGACCGCATTATTCCGAACGGCGACGGTTGCGATTGTTGGCGCAAGAGAGAAGCGCGTTTTTCCAGTATACGTAAAATTTATGAATAATTATACGCACCTTATGTATAAATATGCTTATGTATGAATATTTATGCATAAGTTTTCGATTAGAGCGCGCGAGAATGAATAGAGCGCAAAAATTTGCCGAATAATTTGCATAAAAACTATTGTAATAAATAAAAATATGTGCTATACTTTAGATAACTTCGGTTCGGAGGAAAAAGATTTTGTCTAAAGATTACAAGGCACAGGATATACAAGTGCTCGAGGGACTGGACGCGGTGCGTCTGCGTCCGGGTATGTACATAGGTTCGACGGGCGTCAAAGGGCTTCATCACGTCCTTTGGGAGATCGTCGACAATTCCATGGACGAGGTGTCGAACGGTTTCGGCGATACGATCACGGTTACCGTTCATTCCGACGGAAGCGCGAGCGTCGAGGATAACGGACGCGGCATTCCCGTGGACATTCACCCGACCATGGGCATAAGCGGCGTCGAGGTCGTGTTTACCAAGCTCCATGCGGGCGGCAAGTTCGACAACGGCAACTATCAGTATTCGGGCGGACTGCACGGCGTGGGCGCGTCGGTCACGAACGCGCTTTCGACCTGGACGACCGTCGAGGTTTATAAGAATAAGAAAGTATATCGCGCCGAGTTCGAATCGCGTGTAGGCGAGGACGGCAAGGTGCACGGCGGGTGCATCAAGACGCATCTGACCGAAACGGGGGAAAAGACGGACAAGCACGGCACGTACGTGCGCTTCATGCCCGACAAGCTCATTTTCGACACGGTCAATTTCAATCTCGATACCATTTCGAAAAAACTCAAGGAGCTGGCGTTCCTGAACGACGGCGTTCATATCATACTCATCGACGAACGCGTGACTGTGAACGACATTCCGCTCAAGCGCGAATACTGCTACAACGGCGGCATATCCGATTTCGTGCGGTATATAAACGAAACCAAAAATCCGCTTTTTCCCGATCCTATATATCTGGACGGGGAGCGCGACAAAGTGTATATGAAACTCGCGCTTCAGTATACCGATACGTATAACGAGAGTATTTTCTCATACGTCAACAACATTCCGACGCCCGAAGGCGGTATGCACGAAACGGGATTCAAGGCGGCGCTCACCAAAGTGCTCAACGACTTTGCGCGCAAGACCGGAGTGCTCAAGGAAAAGGACGAGAATCTTCTCGGCGACGATTTCCGCGTCGGACTGACCGCAGTGCTTTCGATCAAAATGCAGAACGTGCAGTTCGAGGGTCAGACCAAGACCAAGCTCGGCAATCCGTTCGTCCGTCCGGCTATGGAAAACCTCGTAGCCGAAAAGCTCGGCGAATATCTGTCGTCCCACGCGGACACGCTCGATATAATACTCAAAAAAGCGATGAGCGCCATGCGCGAGCGCGAAGCGGCGAGAAAGGGCAAGGAACAGGCGCGGCTCAAGAACCAGGCGGATAACTTCAATCTCGTCGGCAAGCTCGCGTCGTGTTCGGGCAAAAAACCCGAGCGCAACGAGCTGTATATCGTCGAGGGCGATTCGGCAGGCGGCACGTGTAAGCAGGCGCGCGACCGCAGTTTTCAGGCGATACTCCCGCTCCGCGGCAAACCGCTCAACGCCGAGAAAAAGCGCATAGATCAGGTCTTGCAGAACGAGGAGATCCGCACCATAATATCCGCGCTCGGCGCGGGGATAGGCGAGGACTTCAACCTCGACAACCTTAATTATCACAAAGTGGTGATACTTTCGGATGCGGATCAGGACGGCGGACATATCCGCGCGATACTGATGACCTTCTTCTTCAGATATATGAAGCAGCTCATAACCGACGGACATCTTTATATAGGAATGCCGCCGCTTTATAAGGTCGCGAAAAAAGACAAGGTCGAATACGTCTACAACGACGATCTTCTCGACGCGGCAAAGGATCGCATGGGTCGCGGTTATACCGTACAGCGGTATAAAGGTCTGGGCGAAATGAACGCCGAACAGCTGTGGGAAACGACGCTCGATCCCGCGCGCCGCACGCTCATGCGCGTGACGCTCGAGGACGTGGCGGAAGCCGAACAGCTCGTGACCGTATGGATGGGCGATTCTGTAGACCTCAGAAAACAGTACATCATCGAAAACGCAAACTTCAACAAGATCGACGAGTTTGCCAAGACCGAAAGATAAGGGGGCGTTATGGCAGAGATCATACCCGAAAACAACGAAAACGACAGAGTTCTTGTAAAGAGCATGGAGGACGTGATGTCCGAATCCATGCTGCCGTATTCGGAATACGTCATACTCGACCGCGCGCTTCCGAGAGTGGAGGACGGTCTGAAGCCCGTTCAGCGCCGTATCCTTTATACGATGAACGAGCTGGGCATACGTCCCGACACGCCGTACCGCAAATGCGCGAGAATTGTCGGCGACTGCCTCGGCAAATATCACCCGCACGGCGATTCGTCGGTCTACGGCGCGCTCGTGCGTCTGGCTCAGCCTTTCAATATGAACTGTCCGCTCGTGGACGGTCAGGGCAATTTCGGCTCGATAGACGGCGACGGGGCGGCGGCGATGCGATACACCGAAGCGCGCATGGCTCCGCTTGCGCTCGAACTTCTCCGCGATCTCGATAAGGATACCGTGCGTTGGAGCTGTAACTTCGACGACACGCTAAAAGAACCTGATATGCTTCCCGGGCGTTTCCCGAACCTGCTTGTCAACGGCGCGAGCGGTATCGCCGTCGGGCTTGCTACGAATATCCCGCCGCATAACCTTGCCGAAACTATAGACGGCGTGTGCGCGTATATAGACAACCCGCGTATCAGACTCAAGGACATGATGCGCATAATTAAAGGACCCGACTTTCCGAGCGGCGGTTACGTGATCGGCGGGGAGGAACTCGTCAAAGCGTACGAAACGGGCAAGGGTAAGATTATTATCCGCGCGAAAATGCACATCGAGGAGGACGCGAACAAAAAACTCATCGTTATCGACGAGCTTCCTTATCAGGTGAATAAAGCCGCGCTTCTCGAGAGCGTGCTCAAACTAAAAGAGGACAAGAAAGGACCTCTGATGTTCATACAGGACATCACGGACGAATCGGACAGAAACGGAATGCGCGCCGTCATCAAAGTCAAAAAGGACGGCGACGTAAAAGCTATACTCGAAATGCTCTATAAAGGCACGAGCCTTTCCACGAGCTTCGGCATAAATATGGTTGCGATCGCGAACGGCAAGCCTCAGCAGATGGGATTGCTCGACATAATCGCATACTACGTAGATTATCAGCGCGACGTCATCATTCGCCGCACGAAATTCGATCTCGAAGCCGCGAAAAAGCGTATGCACATACTCGAAGGTCTCGTGATCGCGGTGCAGAATATCGACGAGGTCGTAAAGATTATCAAAAACAGCTCGTCCACGTCCGACGCGAAGGACAAACTCCGTAAGCGTTTCGAGCTTTCCGAAGTGCAGGCGCAGGCGATCCTCGATCTTCGTCTTGCCCGACTCACTCATCTCGAAGTGTACAAACTCGAACAGGAGCTCCGCGAAGTCAAAGCGCTCGTGGATAAACTGCAGGCGATACTCGGAAGCAAAAAACTCCAGATGGAAACGGTCAAACAGGAGCTTAACGGTATCAAGCGCACGTATAAGGAAGCGCGCAAGTCGGAAATGCTTTCGGATCTGAAGCAGTACACGGTGACCGACCGCACGCAGGGCGCGCCGACCGAGGACGTAGTCGTGGCGTTCAACGCGCTCGGTCAGATCAAAAAAATGTCGGTACGCAGTTTCGGACAGGCGACCCGCGACTTTACGGACAATTCGACCAAAAAGGAAATATGTTCGACTATACTCAAAACGGATACCGAACATCGGCTGTATTGCTTTACCAACCTCGGCAACTGTTATAAGGTGGACGTCGATTCGATTCCCGACGGAAAATGGCGCGACGTCGGTCAGCCGCTCTCAAAGCTCGTCAAGGACGCGGCGGAGAACGAAAAGGCGCTGTACGTCCTGCCCGTCGAAGAAACGCTCCCGAAAGGTAATCTGTTGTTCTATACCAGGCAGGGTATGGTCAAAAAGACGGCATGGACGGAATTCGGCGTAGTCAAGTCGGCGTTCCAGGTCTGCAAAGTAAACGGCGGCGACGAGATAATCGCCATAGAGCCCGAACAGCCCGGCTGCTCGCTCATATTCGTTACCGCGGGCGGAATATGCCTGAATGCGGATATGTCGGATATTCCGCTTCAGGGCAGGATCGCCGCGGGCGTAAAGGGAATACAACTCACGGACGACGATTATTGCATACTCGTGGGGCAGATCACTCCTGACGGCGAAATAGCCATGCTTACCAACCGCGGCTTCGGCAAACGCGTCATCGCCGCCGATATAGACGTCATGGGACGGTACCGCAAAGGCGTCAAGATCATCGATTTCGGCAAGAGCAAGAACGGCGACCGACTTGTGTTCTCGTCGTATGTAAAAGAGCCGTATAAGGTCGTTATGGAAGCGGAGGACGGATATATGATCGCGTTCTCGACCGAAGATATAGTAATAGAAAACCGTACTCAGCCGGGCAAACAGCTGTTCAAAGGCAAGCTCGACATTGTGGCGGGATATATTTACAACGACGATCTGACCCGGAAAAAATAAAGGGTATATTTGCTTTCGGGGTAAGCTCCGAACCGGCGCATTTTTTGCGCTTCCCGCGGCAAGCCGCGGAGCAACCCCCTTTGTCGGTGTCGCAAATTTGCCCTTGCAAGCAAGTAAATTTGCTTCCTGGAATAAACGGTACGCGCCGCGGGCGATGGCGTGCGCCATAGGCAAGTTACCGACTTATGTTGCTATGTGGCATTGCGGTAAATGTTGCGTATTTTATTTTTTATGAATTTCGTCGGTATAACGGCAGAGGCAGGGAAACGAAATGGATCACACTCACGGAAACGATAATAAGAAACTCGAAGCGTCGATGCCGCGCACCGAAGATTGCGCTCTCGTAGCCGAAGCGTTTTCACAGCTCGGCGACGGAACGCGACTGAAAATTCTTTGGATATTGTGTCATAGCGAGCAGTGCGTCGCGGGCATTGCGGGGCTTGTGGGTATGTCCAGCCCCGCCGTCGCGCACCACCTTCGTTTGCTCAAGAGCGCAGGACTGATCGTGTCGCGAAGGGAAGGCAAGGAAATGCATTACCGGCTCGGCACGTCCGACCTTTGCCGCGAGATACACCGCGCCATCGACGCGCTTTTCCACGTCAATTGCCCGGGATTTTCTCATAAGGATTAAACGTTCATATAAGCATATAATGATTTTTAAGTAAACCAAATAACGGTTTTTTCCGCTTTTTCGTTTCTTTCCGCCGAAAAATCTTCGAGGAATTCCGTAGGTTCTTCTTTGAGCTTATATACATAACAATCGGTACCGTCGCCTCGACCGCCGATCGTGGAATTTTTATATAACAGGATATCAATCAAATTATTGAGTCATTCAAACTGGCACAGCAGGAAATGCCTGCCACGTATGTGCCCGATTTCGAGTCCGAATATCGTTGGAAATTTGTCGAAAAGAACGAGCATAACGGTAAATTCGATAAGTATATCTATATTTTATATTTCCCTGATATTTTGCAATTAAGCTTTTTCGAATATCTTTTGTAATCGCGTTTTTTAATCGTTGAATATGTTTTGCGTCGGCTGTCGGGTTACCCGACAGCCGACGCTCGTTTACTTAAATCAGGCGTTTTGCACATAAAGAACAAATCATATGATTTTATATAATTTCGTGATAAAAATCACATAATTTCGGTTTTTTATCGACAAAGCGAATACGGAATGTACAAAGTTACCGTCAAGTCCGTATAATCCTTGACGTTTTCCGCAAAATACAAGCGTGATAATATTACTCATAAAAACAACTATAATCGCGCTGTTGGTCTTTTTTGTGATCAGGATTATGGGCAAACGGCAGATCGGCGAGATGCAGCCGTTCGAGTTCGTAATAACGCTCATACTCGCCGAGGTCGCGTGCCTGCCTATGAACGACCCGTATATTCCGCTTCATTTCGGTATCGTGCCCATAATTACGCTCGCGTTCCTCGACGTCGTGATAACTTTTATTTCGCGCAAGCACTTCGGCTTCCGTCGCATGGTGGACGGGAGCAGCGTCATAGTGGTCGACCCGAACGGGCTGGTTTACGAAAACCTTAAGAAAACGAACATGAGCGTAGACGACGTCATAATGAGCGCGCGTAGCGGCGGCTATCCCGACTTAAAGGATATTCAGTATGCGATCGTCGAACCGAACGGGAAATTCTCGGTTATCGAAAAGGAGTCGGATCCGACCAAGCCTACGCCCGCGCTTCGTCCGCTTCCCATTCTCATCGACGGAAAGCCCATAAAAGAGAATATGGAAATGGCGGGCGTGACAGACGAGATGATGAATAAAGCGGCGCTCGGAAAAAACGTGCGTAAGTTAAAAGACGTGCTGTATATGGACGTGCGTCAGGACGGCACGGTGTACGTTTCGCCCAAACGCTCGAAATGCTTTACGGGAAAGATTGCAATTGCGGGAGGTAAGAACTGGTGAAAAAAACGATTGCGGAAGTCATGTACGTTTCGCCCGGACGCCCGAAGCGTTTTACGGGCATGATCGCGACTGCGGGAGGGGAGAAGCTGTGAAAAAACTTATTACGATTTCCGTACTTCTCGCGCTCGTTATAGGCTTTGCGATTTTCGAAGTCGTCGTTACGAGCACATATTTCAACTCGCTTGCTTCCGAGCTTTACGAAGCGAGCGAAACGGCGAAGAATTCCGAGGAGGACGAGGTCAATACCGAACTTACCGAAAAGCTCGGAAGCATGATCGACGGCTGGCACGAGCGCGAAAACTTATTTTATCTGCTTCTGAACAACAACGTGCTCAACAATCTTTTCGACAGACTCCTGCAGGCTAAGGCGTATGCCGACGGCGGGCAGAACGTCGACGCGAGCACGTGTATCGACGGCGCGGCATTCTATGCCGAATCGATCGCGCTTGACAGCTTTCCGATTCCGATTAACTTTTTATAAATCCCGTCAAAACGTTTGCGCGTAAGCGGTGCGATATAGTATAATATATCCATGGCAAAGTTCGACGAAAATTATTTCAAGCCGAGCGGAACTATGCAACAAAACCGCATAGAGGATATTCTGTGCGCGGACGAGCAAGTTCTGTGGCGCGGCAAACCGAAAAAGGCGGCGTTCATAATCGCAAAAATACTCCGTATGCTTCCCGTGGCGTTGATATGGCTTTTGTTCGACGGGACGTTTATCGGCATAATGATCGTCACGGGCGCGTTCCTTGAAATGCCGCCGCCGATGATCGTATTCATAGTGGTGTTCTTTCTTTTTCACTTGTGCCCGGTCTGGATATGGCTGTCCGGTATACTGACTGCCAATCGCGAGCATAAGAACATCGAATACGCTTTTACGAATACACGTATCATTATCCGCAGCGGCGTGGTCGGTATAGACGTAAACAGCATTTACTATTCGGAGATCACCGGCGTCAATCTCAGGGTCGGTCTGATCGACAGGATGCTGAAGGTGGGGGACATTTATATTTCGGGCGCCTTCAAATCGCAGGTGCTCTGGGACATAACCGATCCGTATCTGATTTCTTCGCGGCTTCAGAAAATAGCGCACGACATTAAAACCGACATCGATTTTCCCAATGCGTACAGACCCGAAGAAAATCCGGGCTTCGGGACGAAATACAAAGGCTGACGGCAAAAACTCCTTTGCGAATAAAAGCAACGGGGTTTTTCATTTATATTTAATACAATCGGAATATAATTCTTGATAATAACGTAAAAAAGTGATATAATTATCTTTATGAAGTTCTCCGAACTGAAAAAACGAATAAACGCCGGCGACGTGCGACCTTTGTATCTTCTGACGGGCAGCGACGAATATCTGCGCTCTAACGCCGTCAGACTTCTTAAAAGGCTCGTGACGCTTCCCGAACTCAATGCGGTTACGCTCGAAAGCCCGTCCGCGACGGCGCTTCGCGACGCGCTTAACGCCGTTCCGATGATGAGCGAAAGACGGCTTGTCGTCGTCGACAGACTGACCGACGTTTCGCTCGTGAGTTCGTTCGGAGAGAGCGAAACTTCGACGGTGCTCGCAGTGACCGCTCAGCCCGAAATAAAACGCGGGAAAAAAGCGGGCAGGCGGGAGGAGGAGATCGCCCGATTCCTTTCCCGCGCGGAAATAATCGACTGCAGTCCGCTCGACACTCCGACCGTGTTCGGTTGGATGGCGGCAGAAGCGAAAAAATACGACGTGACGGTGGAAAGCGACGCGGCGAGGCTGCTCGCCGAATATTGCGGCAACGATATGTCGCGCATAAGCGGCGAGTTCGGCAAACTTGCGTCTTATCGCGCTGGCGGCACAATGACCGCGGACGACGTGCGCCTGCTCGTCGAGCCCGAGCCCGATTACGCCGTATGGCAACTGTCGAACGCCGTGGCGGCGGGCGACGCAAGGCGCGCTCTCGACGTGTACGACTCGTTCGGCGAAGATCTCAGAAAGCCCGAAACGCTGTTCGGAACGCTGTCGTCGCACTTCCGTAAGATGTATTACTGTCTGACCGAAACGGATGACGAGGCGGTCAAAAAAGGGCTCGGGATCCGCGATAACGCCATTTACGCCGTGCGACGCGAAGCAAAGCGTTTCGGCGAGGATCGATTAAAACGCATAATGCTTTTGCTTGCCGAACTCGACGAGGACATGAAAAGCGGCGCGCTTCCGCGTGAGATCGCGAGCGAAACCATTGTCGTAAGGACGATAAACGAAATCTGATTCAAGGAATATCTTTTTTATGGATAACGTGAACATAGACGAAGAAAAGAAAAGAGAACCCGGCGCATTTGCCCGTCTGCTTATAGGCAGAAAGATTCCGAACGCGGTCGTATACGCGGTATTTTACGTATGCCTTTGTTTCGGCAACTATTTTGCGATGCGCAGAGCGATCGTATATATCGTCGCCGCAAGCGGGTACAACGCCGCGGTCGGAAACATCCTCGGTAACGAGCTCGTCGCGTTCGCGCTTGCCGGAGTAAGTCCGCTTATAGTGTACGAACTCGCGCGGTTTATCGCATTCGGGCTTTTCCGTTTCATGGGCGGTAAAGCCGTGAGCGATATGGAATACGTTCTGCGTATTTTTTACGGAACGGGTTATCTCGTTTACGGCGCGTTTTCCATGCTGTATTTTCCGTTTCCGTATCTTACCGTTTACGGCGAATCGATAGTACGGTTTCTTCTGCTCGGCGCGGCGGTGGCTTTGTACACGCTGTTCGAAGCGACGTACCGAATGCCCAAGCGATATATACCGCGCTCGGTATACGCTTTTTGCGGCGTATACTGTCTTATAAATCTGCTTGTGTCTGTCTATTCGATAGTCAGTTATATAATGGGGGCGTGACGTGGTCAGGAAGATTTCGCTTTTATTTTTATGTGTTACGGTAATGCTCATGACGCTCGTCGCATTCACCGGGTGCGGGGAAACGATTGCGGTCCCCGAAACGACGATTTTTACCGCCGACGACATGGAAGACGCGCTTAAAGAGTTTGTCAAAGCGTGTCCCGATCGTACGTCGCAGACGCGCGCTGCGGTTCCCGACGGCGAGGACGGCGAAAAGATAGCCGCAGACTGGATACAGACGAAACTCGAAAGTTTTATGCCCGAAGGCGGCGTGACCCGTCAGTCCTTCGACCAGACAACGACTTACGGCGACGCGTTTTCGTCGCAGAACATAATAGCGACCGTCCGCGGCGAAGTCGGCTCGAACCGTCCCCGCGTCGTTATCGGCACTCATTACGACAATACGTACTCGACGGTCGCGGTATCCGGCAACAGCCGTTACGTATACTTCGAGGGGACGAAGGCGGAGGGCGCCATGGATAACGCTACCGGCGTCGCGACGCTTATAGAACTCGCGAAATATCTTTCTTCGGACGAAGCGCGCGCGAAAATGGCGGTCGATATAGATTTCGTGTTCTACGGTATGGGCGAGATCGACTTTGCGGGTTCCGGTCGTTACATCACCGATCTGACCGCGAACGGCAGACAGTCGCTACTTCTCGCGGTAAACGTAGACCGCCTCGGCGGCGACCGTATAATGACGTATTTCGACGAAGCGCCGACGTCGCACGGCGAGTTCATTCTCGGGACGGCGCGGGAAGCCGGCTTCGGCGGTTATGTAGCCGAACCCTCGGTAAGTCAGGCGGACTATGCGACGCGTATGCTCGACGACCTGCCGTACACTCCGCCGTACCTGCTTTCGGACGCGGGACGTTTTTACGGCAATTTCGCCGTATGCGCAATGACGAGCGCGGCGGATACGGGATTCTTTATCGGCGATCGCGAAACTTCGGATTCGGATAACATTTCGGGCACGTCGCTCGATACCGTTGCGGGGCTCGAACGGGTCAATCGCGATTATGCAAAACAAATGGCGGTGGCGGCGGAAACGCTCGCGCTTTCAGTCACGAAAGACGGCTTTGCCGAAGCTCTGACGGAGAGCAAGGCGGCGGGGCGGGGATACGTCTGGGCGACGTTGCCGCTCGTCGGATTCATCACCGTTGCGGTGCTTGCGCTCGGCGCGCTCGTACCGATAGTGATAATCGTCCGTAAATGCGAACGTAAGTACAGGGAAATGCCCGACCCGAGAAAGAATATCAAAGTGGCGGTATTCGGAATGGATTACGAAAAGCCGGACGAGAATGAAGTTTTCGTGGACATAAAGTCGGTTGATCCGTTTCCGGACTTCGGCGACGACGATAAAGACAAGGGCGACGCGGGCGATGATAACGGTAAGAGCGGCGGAGAAAACGGCGATAAAGATAAATAACCGATTTTTTACGAAATAAATTTGATTTACCCGTAAAATACCTGCCTAAAACTATTGAAAAATATCGAATAAAAGTATATAATATTCCCGATGGCTGATCTTAAAACACCGGTAACGCCGGAAAATAACGGGGAGAAACGCGAAAACGCTTTCGTCGGAGTAATGAAAGCGATTTTCGTGCGTGACATCGTACTGAAACTCATTGCGCTCGGTATCACCGCGGCGATATGGTGCGTTTCGGTCGGACTCGGCGCGGGGCATTCGTCCGAGGCTGTGGATTTCGTCGATTTTTTCGAGAAATTCGGATATAATATCGCAGTCGAGTTTTCGAGCGTAGGGCGTGCGGTCGTAAGCGTGATAGACATAATCTTATTGTTTGCGGCGGTCTACGTCGTGCTCGTACTTTTGCGCAAAAACAATTCTTCGCCGCTTGCAAAGTTCCTCGTAATGCTCGTCGCCGTAGTGCTCGTACTCGCCAGTCCGCTCATCGGTTTCCCCGTGATGGGCAACGTGTTCGGTTACGGATTTTTGCTTATACTCATTGCCGTGCTTGCGATGTTTCCGCAGGAGCTTCGCCGCGCGCTTATCAAAGTGGCGAGTCGTTCGGATAACGTTTCGTTCCAGACCGATTACGACAGCACCGAAGAAGAACTTCGCGAGGCTGTGGACGATATAGTAAAAGCCGTACTCAATATGTCCAAAGACAATTGCGGCGCGCTCATTCTGCTTACAAAACAGTCGCTTCCGAAACATATTCTCGAAAGCGGTACTGCGCTCGGCGCGCGTCTGAGCCAGCCGCTTATCGAGTGCCTTTTCAATACGAACGCCGATCTTCACGACGGCGCGGTATTTATCCGCGGCAATAAAATCCTTGCGGCGGGTTGCTTTTTGCCTTTGTCGCAAAATCAGTCGCTTCCGAAAGAGCTCGGCACGCGTCATCGCGCCGCGCTCGGCGTGACCGAACAGTACGACGTGCTCGCCATCGTCGTCAGCGAAGAAACGGGCATTATTTCCGTAGCCAAGGACGGCAAACTCGACCGTTATTACGACGCGGTTATGCTTGCCGACGTTATAGAACAGGTATTCGGACTGAAGGCGGAAAAACCCGCCAAGAAAAAGCGGGGGCGTAAATGAGCGTCGTAGCTTGCGGCGATTTTCTTATCCCGAAAAAGTCCGACGATAAATGGGCGGTGGTCGCCTGCGATCAGTACACGTCGTCGCCCGAATATTGGGAGAGAGAAAAAGCGCGCATAGGCGACGCGCCGAGCACGCTCGATCTGATCTGTCCCGAAGCGTTTCTCGGCGATATAGACGCAAGACTGCCCGCAATCACCGCCGCGTCGGAAAAGTACGCCGCGTCGGATATTTTCGAAAAGTCGAGCGGGCTTATTCTCACGAAACGCACTGTGGGCGGTGTAGAGCGGTACGGTCTTGTATGCACGATCGATCTCGAAAAGTATACGTTTAACGGCAAAGCGCCGGTGCGCGCGACCGAAGGTACGGTGCTCGAACGCATTCCGCCCCGGCTTGCCGTGCGCCGCGCGTCGCGTTACGAAGCGTCGCACGTTCTGTGCCTGATCGACGACGAAGAACGTACGGTCGTCGAACCGCTTATAGGTAAGGGCAAAAAGCTGTACGAAGCAGACCTCGGCGCGGGCGGCAGACTCGAAGGATTCTCTGTCGTCGAGCCCGAAAACGTACTTCGCGCGCTCGACGCGCTCGAAAGCAGAGCCGAAAAAGCGGGCGAACCGTTTATACTCGTCGGCGACGGCAATCATTCGCTGGCTTCGGCGAAAGCGTTGTACGAAGAACTTAAAGACAAAGGCGACGAACGCGCCGATCGCGCGCGTTACGCGACGGTGGAAATAGAAAACCTCAGATCGGACGCGGTTGTCTTTCACCCGATACACAGAATATTATATAATACGGATCTCGGGGCGGAAGAACTTTGTTTCGGTCGCGGCGGCAGTCTTAAGGTCGTCGGAAAAGTCGAAGCGGAAGTCCCTTGCCCTGCGGACGGTATAGAAACGTACCGCGCGGTGCAGGATTACATAGACGATTATATATCGTCGCACCCGTCGGTTAAAGCGGATTACGTTCACGGCGAAGCCGACCTGCGCGCGCTGTGCGAAAAACATAACGCCGTCGGATTCGTCATGCCGACGATTCCGAAAGACACCTTTTTCGGATACGTATCGAAGCATGGCAGACTTCCGCGCAAGACGTTCTCGCTCGGGCAGGCGTGGGAAAAGCGGTACTATTACGAATTGCGCGAGATCGGGCGCGGATAAATAAAATACAATTCTATAGGAAAGGATAGATATATGGCGGTGAAAACACTGAAATTCGGCGGAACGTCGATGGCGAACGCGGCGAGTATAGCTCAGGTACGCGACATTGTGCTCGCGGATAAGGACGCGAAATTCGTAGTCGTCAGCGCTCCGGGCAAACGCGAGGCAGGCGACACGAAAGTCACCGATCTTCTGATAAAGCTTTACGAAGAACAGACGGAGAAGGGCAAGCGCGACGTAATGGACGTTATAGAATCCCGCTTCGGTGAGATAATAAGCGGGCTCGGGCTCAAACTCGACCTGTCGGGCGACCTCGACAGGATATACGCGCACGCTATCACGGACGCGACGTACGATTATATCGTCAGCCGCGGCGAATACCTTTCGGCAAAAGTGCTCGCAAAACTGCTCGGATACACCTTCGTGGACGCGGCGGATATCGTGCGTTTTTCGGGCGGCGCGCTCGATGCGGATCTTACGCAGGAGCTTGCCGGCGAAGTTCTGTCCAAAGCGAAACGCGCGGTCGTGCCCGGTTTTTACGGCACGGACGAGCACGGAAACATCAAAGCGTTTTCTCGCGGCGGGTCGGACGTTTCGGGCGCTATAGTGGCGCGCGCCGTTCATGCGTCGGTTTACGAGAACTGGACGGACGTAAGCGGATTCATGGTTTGCGATCCGCGCATAGTAAAGAACCCGAAAGTCATCGAAATGGTGACTTATCGCGAACTTCGCGAGCTTTCGTATATGGGCGCGGGAGTTCTTCACCCCGAAGCGGTTTTTCCGGTCAACGTTGCGGGTATTCCGATCAATATAAGAAATACGTTCGACCCCTCGGCTAAGGGCACGATGATAGTGAAATACGAGGATCTCCTCTGCGGCAAGTTTACCCGTTCGGACGACGACGTGATCACCGGTATTGCGGGCAAAAAGAATTTCGTCGGTATCTTCCTCGAAAAACAGATGATGAACAACGAGCTCGGGTTCTGTAAGAGCTTGCTCGACATTCTGTACGAAAACGGTATTTCGCTCGAGCATATGCCGACGGGCATCGATACCGTTACGCTCGTTATCGATCCGACGGACGATCGTACGCTTGCGGATACCATTGCTACGATCAAGGAAAGATGCAAGCCGACTACGATAGAAATGAATAAAGGGCTTGCGCTTATTGCGGTCGTCGGTCACGGAATGAACAAAACGAAAGGCACGGCGTCGCGCGTCTGCAAAGCGCTTTCCGACGCGGACATCAATATTCGCATGATCGATCAGGGTTCGAGCGAGATGAACATTATCGTTGCCGTCGAGGACGCCGATTACGAAAAGGCGATCGCATCGCTTTATCGCGAATTTGTAAAATAAGCCTATTACGGCATTGCCGCAAACAGGGAATAAAAAGGGAGATAAGCCGCTACGATTTTTTCGTGGCGGCTTATTGCGCGGCTTATAAGCTGCGCATTTCATTGTCACGCTGCGGCAACCCTCGGTCATGTACGATAAGTACAATCCCTCGGGTTATCCTCGCGTTCCTCGACCTGCTTGCTTCTAAGCTGCGCAAATTACTTATCATAGCTTGCAAAATTTTCAGTTTCTTTCCCTGTCATTTCGACCAAGCGCGTGAAATCGTACCACCCCTGTCATTTCGACCAAGCGGCGAAAGCCGCGCGCGGAGAAATCTTCTATAAATAAAGTCCTAAAAAACATAAAGATCTCTCCGCTTCGCACCTTGCGGTGCTTCGGTCGAGATGACAAGAAAAAAACCACTTGATTTTACATAACATAGTATTAATAAATATGGAATAAAGACAAGCAACAAAGGATAGGGAAGAAACAGACTCAGTAAACAATGAAAAGTTTACACATCCGGAGATTGACTGGACCGTCTGCGGGGGTTCGGGGACACATCGGAAGTGTCCCCGACGCCTTTTTGCTTAGCTTTTTCGGCGCACGAAAAAGCGTAAAATACACGAGCTTACAGCTCAATACTGTATCGCACCCCGCACGGAGTTTACATTATAAAATAAAAAACTTATTAAATGTCTTACGCGCGTCTGCGCTTCCTTTATACTTTTTCGGCGCACGAAAAAGCGTAATACGGAATTTCCGCTTTTATTAAAAAGCCTAAATATTTATCATAACTCATTTCACGCTTTCTGCAATGGCGGAATACGCTTCTACGAGTTTGTCGAAACTTACGGCGCAGTTTGCGCCGCTCGGCGACGGCAGACAAACGCTGTCGTTTCCCGTGAATTTTTTGTACAGATCGGTTGCCGTGCGTCCGACGGTAAAGACTTTGCGTATGTCGCATACCGAAGTTATGGCCGAAAAATCGTTCGGCGTTGCGTTTTTTATGCTCGAGTCCGCCGCGCCGGCGATGTCGCATTCGGCGATGACGTCCCAGAGCGCTATACGGTGATTCAGCGCAAACGCTTTTCGTTCGTCGGTCGTCGACGGAAAGGGCGCGCCGAACACTTCGGCAAGCACGCGCCAGAACCTGTTTTGCGGGTGACCGTAATAGAACCCGACCTCGCGCGATTTCGGCGACGGCATACTACCGAGGACGAGTACGCGGCTATCGGAATCGAACACCGGCTTAAGCGTATGAAAGACTTTTTCGTACTTCATAACGAAATAATAATACTCTCTTCGCGGCAAAGTCAAGTCTTTCGCCGCTTTTTCCTTTACCTCGCCTTGCGTTTGTGATAGAATAGCGGTATGGAAACGCGAAACGACCGCACCGTCGGACTGATCGGCGAAAGCGGACTGAAAAAATTGAATAATGCGCGCGTACTGCTTTTCGGCGTGGGCGGCGTGGGCGGACATGCCGCGGAAGCGCTCGTGCGCGCCGGCGTAGGCAGTCTGACGCTCGCAGACGGCGACGTATTTTCTCCGTCCAACCTCAATCGCCAGTTATTCGCCACCGAAAAAACCGTTGGCATGAGCAAGGTCGAGGCGGCGCGCGCCCGTTTGCTCGAAATTAACGGCGGCGCGGAAATCATCGCCGAAAAGCTGTTTTTCGACCGGGACACGCCGTTGGATTTTTCTTCCTACTCTTACGTGATAGACGCGATCGATACGGTTTCGTCAAAAATAGAGATAGTG
>CANDJX010000018.1 GCA_947385185.1 uncultured Clostridia bacterium | reverse complement strand
CAATGATCACGTCGATCATAAGCCGACGCGTAGTCACGCGCGATCTTATATGAGGGGACGTAGAAATTATTGTCTGATCCATTTTCTTCTCCTCACTTCTTCTTTCTCAGTTCGGCTTTTGCAAGCCGTATGTTCTGCAAAAGCGGTTGTTTTGCGGGGCAGACGTAAGCGCACGCTCCGCATTCGATACAGTTCATAACGCCGCCCATGACCGCCGCGCCCTCGTAATCGCCCGCTTTCGTATAAAATACCGTATTCATCGGCATGAGGCGCATCGGACACACGTCCGCGCATTTGCCGCAGGAAAGGCAATGCGTGGGGTGCGAGTCGTCGATCTCGCCGCTTGTCAGAAGAAGCAAGCCGCCTGTAGTCTTTTTGGTCGGCGTGGACAGTCCCACGATCGCAAACCCCATCATCGGACCGCCGCTGACGAGCTTGACGACGTTTTCTTTCGCGCCGCCGCAGAAATCGACTACGGATACGAGCGACGTACCCAGCCGTACGCGAATATTCTTCGGGTTTTCCACCCCGTCGCCCGCGACCGTCATTACGCGCTCGATAAGCGGTTTGCCTTGTTCGACAGCCTCGCACATCGCCAGACACGTAGCGACGTTCTGCACGTCGCACCCCGCGTCTGCGGGCAGCTTGCCGATCGGAACTTTACGCTTCGTCGTACAGTATATGAGCTGCTTTTCGCCACCCATAGGATATTGCTTTTTGAGCTCGACGACCTTTATGTCGTCGTACTTTTCGAACGCCGCTATGCACTCGGGCTTATTCGCTTCTATGCCGATAATTATATTGTCGATACCGAGCGCCTTCGCGAAGTATCGGGCGCCGCGCACGATCTCGTCCGTATGCTCGAGCATGATCCGGCAGTCGCACGTCAGATACGGTTCGCACTCCGCGCCGTTTATGACGAGAGTGTCGACGGGCGTCCGAGGCGAAAGTTTGACCGCCGTCGGGAAACCCGCTCCGCCCATGCCGACGAGACC
The DNA here is from genome assembly GCA_947385185.1 of uncultured Clostridia bacterium. Taxonomy (GTDB): domain Bacteria; phylum Bacillota; class Clostridia; order Christensenellales; family Pumilibacteraceae; genus Protoclostridium. Next base: position 16,383 of record CANDJX010000018.1, on the reverse strand, counting down.
GGCATCGCGTGCACGCGCTATAAGCTGTTCTTTCGTCGCGTCGCTTCCGAGCGGTTCCATAAACGCCGTTTCGTCCTTGCCGTCGTTTCTTATATCGATATAAGTTTCTATACCGCCCGTGGCGTTCGGCGCGGAAGAAATCGCGACCACTTCGCCGCTGACGCTCGAATGCACGTTGCCGCTTATAGGTCCGCTCGCCTCGGCGATAAGCTGTCCGACCTTGACTTTGTCGCCGACGGCGACTACGGGAGTCGCAGGCTTACCGAGCGCCATAGACGTGGATAGCGACGCTATTTCGGGTGCGGGCATATCCTCGATCGACAGACTTGCGGTAGCCTTACGGTCGGGGACGTGAACGCCGCGACTGAAATAAAATCCTTTAATTTTCTTCAATGTTCCTCCTGTCAGACGCCGATGAGCGTCTTATAAGGTAAATGTTTCACAAGCAGATAAACCGCCGCCCCCACGAGCGCGCCGCTCGCCGCACCGATGAGCGCGAGATACGGCATATATACGAGCATCTGGGGCGACGAAGAAATCAGTACGAAAACCAGATTCTGCACTATGTTGTGCAAAACGGCACAGGCTACGCTGACCGCGATCACGCTGACGCGTTTTAACGCCGTATACGCGAGCAGACTCGCAACCGCGATCGCGATTACGCCCGCGGTAAGACTGTATACGAGCGAACCGACCGTGCCCGTTATGAGCGAGCCGAGAAGCGTCCGCACGAGAACGATCGCAACGGCTTCGACCGGACCGTAAAGCAGAAGCGCGAAAAGCGAAAAGATGTTCGCAAGTCCGAGCTTTGCTCCCGGAATGAACAGCGGCGGAAGTTGAGCCTCGATGACGAACACAGCAAGCGAAAGCGCGGCGAAACACGCCGACATAACGATTCTGCGTACGCCGCGCGATTTCATGCCGCAAATTCTCCGAAAGTTTGTCCGTCCTTTCCGTCCATACGCTATATATAATAACATATCGAAAAATAAAAGTAAAGAGCAGATTATGTGGAATTTTATTGCAATTTATATTTTCTTTAATATAAAACCGCCCGATTTTCCCTGCCGCCGCCCTTTTGTATATGGTTATATAAAAATCGCGACCGATTTCACACGGAAATCGGTCGCGACGCAGCTCATTTTTCGGCGCCCGAACTCTTTCGAAACGAGTTCAAAGCGTTTTATACTCTCTGATTGTTCTTATACTTCTCGGGATTTTTCTTTTCGTCGAGGACGCGAATCACGATCCATACCACGCCGCCGATCACGAGCAGTCCGACGATTATATCGCCAATCATGAAGCAGATTGCCCAGGGTGACATATCGTAGTAGATTATCGCGCCCGGAACTGCGCCCTGCGTCAGATTGCTGTTCGCGTAAGCGTACGCAACATTGTGTATTGCGTTTCTCATCGCTGTTTTCGCCGTATTCGAAGTCATGTCGTAAGCGCAGGCGTTGCCCATGTTCGCGCCCATCCAGCAGTCGTTGCCCGAGCGAACCATTCTGTCGAAGCTCGTAGCGACGCCGGTAGCATTATCGGTAACGACAACGCCCTGGAAGCCCCATTCGCCGCGTACCACTTCGGTGAGGAGGTTGTAATGCGAACCCGCCCACGTAGCTCCGACATGGTTGTGCGAAGTCATAAGACCGGACGCCGCACGCTTGACTTTGCTTACGTTCTTGCCTTCCGAAACATACTTAAGCGTCGTTCTTGCCTCTTTCATGGTTATTTCGTAAGAGCGAAGATATATCTCGCGGAGCGTCTGTTCGGTACACCATGTATACGTTATTTTCTGGAACAGCTCTTTATCGTTGATCACGAAATGTTTCATATAACATACAAGTCCCTGACTCGAAGCTCCGGACACGATAGCCGCACCCATTTTTCCGGCGAGCAAGCCGTCCTCGCTGTAATACTCGAAGTTTCTGCCGTTGAAAGGACTGCGGTGAGTATTCAGACCGGGCGCATACCAACCTACGGTGTATACGCCTTCGCCTCTCGTGAAGTGGAACGCTTCCTGTCCGAGCACTTCGCCGAGTTCTTCGACAAGCGCCGTATTGTACGTTGCCGCCACAACGACTTCGGACGGATATGCGCAAGCTCCGGCGCCCGTCGTATCGCCATCGCCCGGACGTACGCCGAATCCCATCGTAAGATCTACGGGACCGTCGAAGTTATTCGCCTGATCCAGACCTATGCTGTCGATAGCGGCGCTGTTATAGTTATGGTTAAACAGTATCGCCTTTATCTGATCGTAATCCTTCGTGAAATCCAGCTGATCGAGAAGGAGATCCCACATCTCGTCATAATAGTCCAGACCTCTAAGATCGGAAGCTTTAAGACCGTTGTCCGCGCCCTCCGTAGGAGCTTCCGCAGCATAGATTTTGCTTCCCTCTTTGTTGCCGAGCTCGGGGTCGTTTTCGTAATCGTAGAAATTGCTTCCTCTCGATATAACTGCCGTTTTTTTCACCTCGTCGGACATTACGCGCGTCGTGATCTCGCAGGTACCGCGGCAGTTACCTTCCGCAACGTACATCGAACCGGCGGAAACGGGAGCCGTCGGGAACGAACCTTCGCCTACTGCGCTGCCCCAATTCGCGCGGGTAAGATTGGTGACTGCGGACTCGTTCATATAAGTATTGAGGTCTTCGCACTTATTGCTTGCCGCTTGATATTTCGCATTCGGATCGGACTGTTTCTTCGCCGGAATTTCGGTAACCGTTCCGTCTGCGTTGAGAACGGACTGCGCGTCTTTTTCCGATTTACGGAGATTGTCTCCCGAATAAACTACGGTGTCGTTTACGGTCACTTTTCTCTCGCAATTTGCGGCGGTTCCGTAAAGTTCGTGAGCGTTCTTGCGAAGGCTGATCGCATAATCGCCTTTTCCAAGGATGTATGCGCCTTTGGTTCCGTCTCCGTTATCATGCTTATACGAATACGAAGCCATTTCCTCTTTTGCGAACGTGACCGTTGCCGAATTACCGCTCTGACCCGCGGGCTGAAGAAAGTCGGTCTTTGCAAAACCCCCGAGCACGACTGCGGATTTCTCGATACCGTTCTGCTTATCGTAATCCGTATACGGAGCGGAATAATATATCTGCACTACGTCTTTTCCGGCTTTACTTCCGCTGTTGGTAACTTTTACGTCCACCGAAATATTGCCGTCCGATTCGCGTATACCGGTTATTTCCTGAGTGAACTCGGTGTACGACAGACCGTAGCCGAAAGGATATACAACGCCGGTGCCGCGTTTGTCCGACGCGGTTTTCCAACCGTTATACCAGGTATCGCCCGAACCCGCCTGTTTGGCTTCCTTTTCCGCATAAGCGGTTTCGTAGAAGCGATAACCCATGTAAATTCCCTCTTCGTATTCGAGGTAATTCGGATTGACCAGTTTCAGATCGCGCTGCGCGCAAATTTCTATGTCTCCGGAGTTGACATATCTGTAACCGCCGAAGTTCTGCAATACGGGATCGGCGGAGAAATTCGCATAATACGTGTCGACCGTTCTGCCGCTCGGATTGACGTCGCCGCAAAGTATCTTTGCCATCGATTTGAAACCGAGACCGCCCGGACCGCCGACAAGCAATATCGAATCGACGCCTTCATCGGCTTCGAGCACGCCGAGTTCCATCTGGTTCGAGGAGTTTATTATTACGACAACCTTGTCGCAATTCGTCTTTGCGAATTCCAGCATTTCTTTTTCGTTTACCGAAAGAGCAAGCTGATGAGGAGTACCGTCCGTATACTCGCCCTTGAACAGGTCGGCGGACTCTCCGCCGAAACGACCGATAAAGACTACGCCTACCGTGCCCGCGCAAGAGGCTTCCGTTCCGGTATAAATGCTCGGATTGAATTCGTTGATCTTAAGCTGTCCGCTCGCATTTCCGCTGTCGGTCGGCAAAAGCGTTTCGACGGCAGCTTCCTTGAGTTTCGATCAACCGTCGAATTGATCTGTCCGGCGCCGAACACTTCCGTCAATGCCTTTTCCGGAGTATATACGTAATCTTTGCTTACGTCTACGTTGCCGGAACCGGTTCCGCCGTAAATCGGGCTTACGTAACGATAACCGAAAGGCGTTATTTTCGTCGTCTTTGCAAGAGGGAGAGTATTATTGTTTTTCAATAACACTTCGCCGTCGTAAGTCACGACTGCGTTCAGTACTATATCTATAAATACGATCACGCCGGAAAACCGAGCAACTGAAGATTGTCTATTTTCAGATCTTCCTGCCGCCTTATCCGATAACAGATAAACGCCCATATAAACCAATAAATGAAGCCGTACGATCCGAACCAGCACGCAAAGGTAAATCCGTTATAATTTACCTCGCCCAAAAGATCATAAACGTTGCCGAACGATTGCAGTCCCATAGCCGTAACGAGCATATTATACGTTTCATACGCTATGTGCTGCGTCGTATACGCTATTATCCCGCAAAATATTATGTTTATCCACGGTTCGTCGTAGCACGCTTTCAACGCGACGAGCGTAAGCGCGAACAAAATCAAAAACATGAACGACGAATACACGGCGTTGTATGAAAAGTCGAACAACGGATATAAAAACGCCGCGATTTCACAGCTCAGTACGGACAAAACGACCCTGAGCGCAAAATGCGGCTTTTTTTGAAGCGTATACGTAGCAAGTCCCTCGCTGACGAGAATTTCGGCGACGAACACCATTTTATACCAGAACAGCGGCGACGAAAACGCAAACATTATCTTCCGCTCCCGAAGTATCTCGCCAGATCGGACATGAATTCCTTTCTTCTCGGGCGGCTTATTTTCAGTTTGTCGCCGCCGACTACCGCGTCGTCGCCGTCCACGCCCGAAACGTGCGCAAGGCTCACAAGATAACCTATATTACAGCGCGAAAACAATTCGGCGGGCAATTCCTTTTCAATATCGCGCAGATTGCCCCACGCTTCGAATTCCCCGTCCTCGGTATGAAACGTCAACATATGCCGCCGCACTTCTACATATCTGACGCGCAGAACGGATACGCGGCGGACGCCGGTCGTACTGCGTACGGTTATTTCCCCGCCCGTTTTATTTGCCAGAATACGAGTCGCTTTATCGAGCAATGCGAAAAACGCGCGCTGTTCGACCGGCTTGACTATAAAATCGAGCGCGTCTACGGCATAACCTTTGACCGCATATTGCTGCATATTCGTGACGAACACAAGCAGCACGAGCGGGTCGAGCTTACGGAGCTGTTCCGCCGCTTTCATTCCGTCGAGGTCCGGCATTTCTATATCCATAAAAATTATATCGAAATCCGCTTTGTATACGTCGAGAAACCGTAACGCATTATCGAATTCCGTCACTTTGTAATCCCCGCCGCGCGCCTCGAAATATCTGTTTATCATTCCGCGGAGCGAATCGACGGCGTCCTGCTCGTCCTCTACGATCGCAACCCTTACCATACCATTCTCCTTAATCCTGTTTTGTTCGTTCGTCGTTTTCCGCTCCGCTCTCCGCTGCAAAAACCGACGATAACAGTATAGCACAGAATTTGCCGATAATCAACGGGTAATTTCCCGCTTTGTCGTAAATTTTGCCCACATTGAACTTTCGCGCTCACACCGGGCAAAAAAGAACGCACGGTACGGAACCGTCCGCCGCGCGTTCTTCGTTTATGTTCGTATAAATTTCTTCCGATCGAAATCACAAAAACTGCTTTAAGTCGTTTATATTGTTCTGTTCGATCATAAGAAGCCTGTAAGCGAGATTGACGGTATCCGAAGACGCTCCGAGGCAATCGCGAATGCGACGTATGATCTGGATCACACCGCGCGTCGAACCGACAATCACCATTTCCGCTATATGCGACGGCGATTTGTCCGTCATCGACTGAATGCTTATCATAGCCGTTGCCGCAGTCTGCATAAGCGGATTGACGTCCTTGACTTCTTCTCCGCCCGCCGCGAGTTTGGTATTAGCTTCGCTCACTACAGCCTCGTACTCTGCGAGCTGTTTGGTTACTGTGCTTTTCATAAAGCCGTCGGCAAGATAGTCGGCGAGCTGCGAAAGCGTAACCTTTCCCATGCGGGCATTCTGCCCGACAAATTGCAAAAGTTCGAAATCCTGTTTGTTCATTCCCGTATTTTGCGTAAATTGCGGACAAATTATACATTCAAAAATCTCTATTTCAATTTCAGCCGAGCCTCAATTATCCCGGCGAGCTGTTGAACGCCGCGGGGACTGCGCCCGCCCTTTTCCAGACAAAACCGTTCCGCCTCGACCGAAAGCACGTCGTCGGGCATATAAATTCCGCGGTCGTTAAGCACTTCCTTGAGGATTTCGAAAAACTCTTTTTTATCCGGATTGATGTACGTCACGACTATACCGAACCTGTCGGACAAGCTCATCTGTTCCTGACGCAGATCCGATTCATGCATATCGTTGCGGCGGTCGGATGCGTTTTCTTTAATAAGATGCCGACGGTTGGTCGTGGCGTAAACAAGCACGTTCCCCAAGTGCAGCGCGCTGCCTTCGAGCACAGCTTTAAGCTCGCCGTAATTATCCTGCCCTTCGATAAAAGTCAGATCGTCGATGAAAATAACGAATTTATATTTTTTGCCCGCGAACGAGATCGCGTTCATGAGCCGAGGCAGAGTAATTATATCCTTTTTCTTTACCTCTATAAGCCGAAGCCCGTCGCCGACGAATTCGTTGACGAGCGCGTGGACCGTGGACGACTTGCCCGTGCCGCGGTCGCCGTATAAAAGTACGTTCTGCGCCGGAAGCCCCTGCAAAAACGCGCGGGTATTGTTTACTACGACCTGCTTTTCCTCTTCGTACTTTTTCAGATCGGAGAGCCGCACCGGATCGGTAACGTGCATGGGGATAAGCTCGCGTTCCGCCCCGTCCCATATGAACGCCGAAACGCCGTCGAAAAATTCTTCTTCGTATACTCCGCCGTTATCAGAACTGACCGCCTGCGACACAAGATATTCTATCTCGCCGTTGACCGAACGGTACTCGCTGTCCGCAAGACGCGTCAGCTTTTCGAGCATATCCGGCTTTATGCGCACTATTATTTGTTTTCTGTTGTCTGCAGCCATAAATTTTCCAGCCTCATTTGTAGTAATAAAATGATAGCACTTTGCGACCGTTAAGTCAAGAAAAAACCCGAATTTTTTTACGCGGGGTTGTTATATTAACGTGATTTTAATGTTTACGGGTATACTAATGTGTGTAAAGACGCGGGAAACCGCGCAAAAAAATGAAAAAAAATAAGGAAACGGATTATGAAACAGAAAACTCGAAAAATAATCGCCGGAAGCGTCGTCGCGTTCGTTTTGGTCGCATTGACGTGTCTGTTTGCGGCTGGGTGCGGAAGTTCCGCCGTACTCACTATTACCGAGAACAATAAACAGTATTCGACGTACGGTTACGGATACGTAAGCGTCGAAGTCCCGGAAACGGCAACGAACTATAACGTAAGCGTCAATACCGGCGAAGGAAGCGAAACAAACAAGTCGCGCGTCGAAGTCATCGAGAACATCAGACCGACGGTCGTGGACGTATACGGCTATGCGGCGAACGGCACGAGCGCGGGCAGCGGCGTAATCGTTTATTCCGAAAGTACGACCGACGCGGACGCTCTCCCCGATTATTATTTCGTAGTGACCAACCACCACGTCATAGACGAATGCTCCACTTTTTCGGTCAGCCTGCTGTTCATTGACGAAGAAACCGACGAAGAAACTTACGGCAACTATTCCGCAGACCTCATAGGAAGTTCGCCTTCCCGCGACATCGCCGTACTTCGGATCGAACGTAAAGCCGACGAGGTCATCAAAACCGCAACAGTGATCGAGAACAGCGATTCGGTCAAAGTCGGCACCGACGTCATAGCGATCGGCAACCCGCTCGGCATACTCGGCGGAACCGTCACGATGGGCATAGTTTCGGCGACGGCGCGCACGGTCACGGTCGAGGACGTCGGATCGATGACGCTCATGCAGACGGACGCGGCGATTAACAGCGGCAACTCGGGCGGCGGACTTTTCGATACGAACGGCAATCTTGTCGGTATCGTCAATTCGGGTTATTCGTCCTATGAAGGACTTAATTTCGCAATTCCTCTCAACGACGCGCGTTTCGCGGCAAACTCGCTCATAGAAACTTACAGAGAATCGGACGGCAACGTCACTCAATACGGTTACGTCGAAGGCGACACCGAACTCGGAATAAGCTGCAGAACTATGACGAATATTTATGAAAGCAGCTCGTCGAACGTATCCGGCAGTTACGTCATCGCAAGCGCAAATTCGACGTCCAGCCTGCTCTATAACGCATGGGGACAGAACTATCAGGCGATTATATCCGTAAAAATCACAAAAGACGGCTCTCCTACCGATTATGCCGTTTCGAATATGACGGATATGGAAAGCGCGATGAAAACCGTCAAAGCCGGCGACACCGTCGAGTTCACTTACCGCTCGGTAATGATAGAACGAGGATTTATGGGAATGACGAAATATTATCTCGGCTCCGAAACGCAGACCGCGTCCGTTACGGCGACGCAGTATGTGTATTCGATAAATTAAGCGCGAAATTATTGCGGCGACAAAGCACAAACCGTTTCCGTTGCGACTTCGCCGGGCGCGCGCTCGATAAATATACAGCCATCATACACCGCAGACTGCCTTTGTTCATGCTTTTAACACGTATACTCCTAAGGCAAGTCTGCGACTATCCTCTTTATGTGTCCGACGGACGGCGTATTTGCCGCCCGTCGGTTTTTTATAAAAAATTTTTATTTATTTCCTAAAAATCATTGTAAAACACTTGCGTTTTTCCCCGCTATTTGGTACAATAGTCAAGCCTTTGAAAATGTGGCGGCGTAGCTCAGTTGGCTAGAGTACTCGGTTCATACCCGATTGGTCGGCGGTTCGAATCCACCCGCCGCTACCATTAAGTCCCTATGGTCAAGCGGTTAAGACATCACCCTTTCACGGTGGAATCTCGGGTTCGAGTCCCGATAGGGATACCAAAAAATATATAATTGCGACGGCTTCGTCGCATATGGAAGCTTAGCTCAGTTGGGAGAGCGTCTGCCTTACAAGCAGAGGGTCATAGGTTCGAGCCCTATAGCTTCCACCAAAAAAGACAGGCTAAATGTCTGTCTTTTTGTTTTATGATATGTTGTCCTCCCTCTCCCACTCAAAACAAATAAAAGCTAATGTTAAAAGTGCAAATGCAACTTTCTCAATCAAAGAACTAATCCGCATAATATATATTAAGAAACAGATTAATAAGAGTATTTGCTCGATCTTTTTTAAATTGATTATAATTACCGACTGTAAAATCCGATTGAGATTCTATAAAACGAACTTCAAAATGCTCGGGATAAACATATTTTATTAAATATTCTTTATTGTATGTAAGCGCGGTTTCATCTTTACTTTCTATTAATTCATAATATGTCTTATCTCGTTTTGCTCTATTGTCAAATTTAGGTATAAGTGTCAAATTAGCGGGGGAAGAAATACCGACAACATTACGCTCTCGGGTGGCAAGCATTTCGAGTCGAGCTTGAGGAATGATGTGCTCAATATCCATAGAATCATGATATTCACTACATTTTCTTTTAATAATATAATTTATAAATAACTTTGTTTCCGGTTTGACTATACTTGTTTTCTCTTCGTTTTCCTCGCTAATCCATTCTAATAAAGCAGAGCGAAAGGAATCGCAAGATACTTTTCCAAAATAGCGAGATTGAAAAATATCTTCAACTAAAACTAAATTATCAAGTTTCGTATCCCCAGATCCAGCCCAATAGCCACGAATATTATCATACAAATACCACATTGGCAAGTTCTTATAGAAATCCTTAATTTTAGAACTTTTAGCATTGTCGACAATTCGTCCATCGCTTGTAATTTCATATTTCGCTTTAAATACAGTAACTATATAACTTACCAATTGATTAAAAGCATGTGTGTAATATAATTTCTGATCCGGAGCCGTACAATAAAAAGATAAATTTTTTTGTACGGATAAAGTGCAGCTAATTATTTTTTCTTTTAGTATTGCACAATTAATATGGCTATCCAATAATTTTTTAGATAATTCTACCATATTCTTACTACTTATATTCAATATGCTTGCCAAAATAGAAAAACCTAATGCGTCTACTTCACTTGCTTCTTTTATTTGATATATCTCATTATTACATTTTTCACCAATCAATTTTGATAAAGCGTATGCATATTCAAAAACATTTATTTCTTTTGTCGTTCGTATTTCTTCGGCATTAAAACCTTGAGTTTCTATGTTTTGATTATTTTCTAAACTATCTTCATATTTTGAAATAACTTTTTCGATAATTTCATGATCGTCAACAATAATATAATCATTTTGCCATTTTGCCGAATATAAATCATATTGACTAAGTTTAGTTCCTTTTTGGTTTAAATTAACAAAAGTTTTAACAATTTCATCATCCGTAGCATTTTCATTAAAAATAATACACGGTAAAATAATATTATTTATATCTAATATTTGCCATATATCATCATAAAAATTGTTTACTGCACAGTTTAAGATTTTCCTATCATCTTTTGTTAACTGCGGAAACTTATTATTTATTAAATCACAAATATCATATACAACATCTATTTTATTTAAATCTTTAGTCTTCAGCTGTTTTAATATGAATGTTTTTATGATCTTAATAATGGATTTTCTCGCAAAATCATTGTATTGATCATATGCCTCTTTGATTTTAGGAACAGTTAATAGTAGCCTTTCTATCTTTTCTTCTGTCAGATCTTTATCTTCCACATATAGATAACGATGTTCTTCATAATCAAGGATTGTTGATAAACGTTGTCTTCCGTCAATTATCGCATATTGATCGCCGGATAAACGTTGCAACAAAAAGGAGCCTATTGGTAATCCTTGCTTTATAGAATCCACGAGATCTCTCCTCGCTCTCTTTTTCCATACAAAATTTCGCTGAAATTTTGGTGCGCTAATTTTATTTTTTAATACTGTATATGCAATATTTTCCACATAATACTTTAATGTCGCCATAAAATACCTCCATTTTTAATATTATAACATAATTTCTACAAAAATCATAGTATTTCAATATACAATAAAATTAATTATTTCATACCATAAAGAACATGATATGCTAACAATTGTTTAATATCGTTTTATAAAGTAAATGTTTGAAAAATATTTTCATCTTTCTCAAGTTCGAATACAATTTTGCATTCAGACTTTTTCAGTTAATTACAATTTGTAAACAGCCGAAATTAAAATTATAGATATAAAACTCGTTTAAAATTTTATAAAAAATTCCCTTCACACAAAAAATCGCATTACACATAATTCGCATCGCACATAAAATATAGTATGCGAATTTTACGATACGACAGATCGAAAGTTTACGAATACGCCGAAAAATGGGCTTTCGGCAGGAATCCCGCTTACTACAATTTCGAAAACATCGGCGGCGACTGCACCAATTACGCGTCGCAGTGCATTTATGCCGGCGCGAGCGTCATGAACTACACTCCGGGCATGGGGTGGTATTATAAATCGCTCAACGACAGAACGCCCTCCTGGTCCGGAGTCGGGTATTTGTATAATTTTCTCGTCAATAACAAAGGCGCCGGTCCTTTCGCGGAAGAAATCCCGCTCGAAAAGCTCGAAGTCGGCGATATAGTTCAGCTCGGAAGATCGACGGGCGATTTTTACCACTCGCCCGTTGTGACGCGCATAGAGCGCGGGAATATCTTCGTAGCCGCTCACAGCTATGACGTATTCGACAGACCGCTCGATTCATATAATTACGAACGCGTGCGCGGTTTGCACGTTCTCGGCGTAAGGACGTACTGACAGATCGTAATCTGCAGGCGTCCGAAACAATTTATTGCATTATCCTTTTTTCAATCCCCATATACGGCATTTTTCGTTCGATATACGCTTTTTGCGCCAAAGGTATATTTTTACGATTTATGGCAATTCGCTTGAAAAATAAATTTGTTTGTGATATAGTATATCCGAATTTTATCGCACGGGTAATTAAATTATGGACGCAAAAGCATTGCAAAAACTGACGTACGGATTATTTATTCTGACCGCGAACGAAAACGGCAAGGACAACGGTTGCATAGTCAATACGGTCATGCAGGTAACGACTGCTCCGAACAGAATAGTCGTTGCGGTAAACAAGGACAACTATACGTGCGGCATGATTTCTCGCACGGGGGTTTTCAACGTGTCCGTGCTTACCGAAAACAGCAAGTTCGCAACTTACAGGCATTGGGGATTTCAGAGCGGCGCAAACGTCGATAAGAGTCTCGGGATAGAGTACAAACGCGCGAGTAACGGCGTTATATATATCGCAGACGAATGCAACGCATATATTTGCGCGAAAGTGGCGTCGTCTATCGACCTCGGAACTCATATTCTCTTTCTGGCGGACGTATGCGACGCCGAAGTTCTGAGCGACGACGGCTCTGTAAGTTATTCGTATTATCACAAAAACATAAAGACTTCGCCGAAACCGGAAGAAAAGAAAAAAGGATTCATATGCACGGTATGCGGATATATTTACGAGGGCGACGTGCTTCCGGACGATTTCGTATGCCCGTGGTGCAAACATCCCGCTTCCGATTTCAAGCCTCTGTAAACGACGAATTTTATTCATATGATCGAAAAATCGGCGATTGCTTTTTATTTTATCGAGCATACTACCGATAATGATATAAAGGAGTGTAATACAAATGGCACAACGTAAAAGTGAAAGACAAAGACGGCACGAAAGAGTCACGGCAAGTTTTTCCATGAATCTGTCCGTCGACGCTATGGTGGGCATCATACTCGCGGTAATAGGCACGTTTATCCTGTTCTTTAACGGAACGTTCGGACTCGTTTCGCTGTTGATAAGGATCATCGGCGTAGTCGCCGCGTGTCTCGGTCTGGTCGCCGTAGTGAACTATTTCCGATATAAGAACTCGTCGAAAAGTCTTATTATCGGAATCATAGAGATCATAGTCGGCGTAGCTCTCGTAATAGCCGCCGATCAGATTTCTTCCTGGATATTCCTCGCGCTCGGCATTCTTATCGCGGCGTACGGAATTTATCTGCTGATCACGTCCAAAGGCGACGCCCTGACCGTGATAATGGGGATCGTTTATATCGTCCTCGGCATAATAATAATCCTGTATATGTTCGGATTGCAATACGGCTGGGCATGGATAACCGACTGGGGATATATCCCCATCGGAATCGCCGCATATCTCGGCGCGATATTCTTCCTGTTCATGTAATAAAAGGCAATAACTTAAAAACGGGTTCCGGTACATCCGGGACCCGTTTTGCTTTACCTCGGTATCGATTTATGCCGATTATATCTTACTGTTCCCTGTCCTGGCGCACTTTTTCGTAAACGACGACCGCCGCCGCCACGGACGCGTTGAGCGAATTGACTTTGCCGAACATGGGAATGGACACAACGCCGTCGCACATTTCGCGCGTAAGCCGTTTGACGCCTTTACCCTCTCCGCCGACGACGAACGCAACCGCGCCCTTGAGATTGGTCTTATATACGTCGTCGCCGTCCATGTCCGCGGCGTAGACCCATACGCCTTTCTGCTTCAGTTCGGCGATGGCGTCGTTTATGTTCGTCACTTTGGCAACGGGCAGATGCGCGGCGGCGCCGCTCGACACCTTAACCACCGTATCGTTTACCGTCACCGACCTGTGGCGCGGGATGACCACGCCGTGAACGCCGGCGCATTCCGCGACCCTTATGACCGAACCGAGATTATGCGGGTCCTCCACGCCGTCGAGAAGCACTATGAACGGCGGCTCGCCTTTCGCTTCGGCGACGTCGAGAATGTCCTGCAATTCACTGTATTTGAAATCCGTTACTTCGACGATAAACCCCTGATGTCTGGACTTCTCGTCGCACTCGCGGTCAAGCACGGAGCGGTCGCGGAAAAATATTTTTATGCCGCGATCCTTCGCTTCCTTAATAATACGATTCGCGCCCGCGTCTTTGAGATCGCGCTGAACTACGAGCCGATCTATAGTCATGCCGCTTTTAAGCGCTTCCTCAACCGCGTTCCTTCCGTAAATTTTCACTGTAACACCTTCTTTCGGTAAAATCTGCTCGCTTATTATAACACGGCAAAGATAAAAAATAAAGCGTTTGCGCAGGCTGTCAGATAATTATATCTACGGAAAAAACGTTATTTTTCCACGACATCTGTACGTTGCCGTTATACTTTTTCACAAGATACCTGACCGACCTGACCCCGAAGCCGTGGTATTCCTTGTCGTCTTTGGTAGTCACGGGCAAGCCGTCTTCGAACACGGGCGGAGTCGTACAGGTATTGTGGATATGGATAATAAGCATCTGTTTTTCTTTATGCACGCTCATGCTTATTATTCTTTCGTCCTCTTTTTCGCGCAGAACGCACTCCGTGGCGTTATCGAGCAGATTGCCGAACAACGATGAAATATCGACCGGACGCATGACGGACAACGCCGAACCGTCCACCATATACGTAAACTGCATATTATACTTGGAGAAAACCGACCAAAAGTTCATGATAACGACGTCGAGCACTTCGTTCCCAGTTTTCGTTATGGAGTCGTATATCGACACGGTTTTATAAAGATCGTCGAGTATTTCTTTATCGACCGACTTCGGGTCGCTTTCGAGTTTACGCAGTCTGTATTTGAGATCGTGACATTTGATATTTATGAGGTCTACCGTGTTTTTGCTGAGCTCGTGCTTCTGCGCTTCTTCGTGTAATAATTTTTCGAGCGTCACATTGTCCTCCTGCAAGTTTTTCTCGCGAAATATACCCATCTGCAGACCGAGGCAAAGAAAGCAACCGAAAACGGCATACGAGCCGCAAATGACCGAGGAAGTGAATCCGTTGACGGGATTGCCGAATCCGTATCCTTTGAACACGCTCAGTATAAGACAGATTATAAGATTTATTACGGATACGGCAAGAATCCGATTGTCGGAAATATTGATACGGTTGCTTTTAAGCGCAGGATATACGTATATGGTAAAGACGCCGAAAATTATTATGAGTTTGCTTAAAACGTTGAACAGCAACAGCCGCACGACATAATGGATCTCCGCGCCCGTAATTCCGACAAAATAAAGTATGATCCCGATAAACATCTGGCTTATGTGCTCGAGCGAATAACCCGCCACGGCGTAAACTATTATCGAAAACCAAATAACCGTTACAAGTTCGATTCCCGCAACAGACACGGACAGATATTTTGCGATTGTCGTCATAACGGGTATTTTCGTAAAACGAGCAAGCACGTATATAACCGTCATGGCGAGAAGCGACACGAATAACAATACGGTCAATATCATCGTTATCACGCCGAGTCCGTCCGCCGCCGCGCTTAGTTCGGTCACGTCCATAACGACGCGCCACTGCGCGGAAAACAGCTGCGCCGGAATAAACGTGCCGCCGTCCATGTGCGACAGCGTATACCCCAGACCGTAAAGAAACGTAGCGCTCGAAGATCCGTCGCTCGCGCCGCTGACGCTCACTCTGCCGTATTGCATGAAATGCATTGCGCCGCTGCCGAGCGCATCCCAGATAATGAGCGGAAAAAACAGTGCGAACAGCAATCCGACAGCGGAAACAATAAACATCGCGGTAAGTAAATTCCGTCGGAATTTTCCGCTTTTTTCTTTTTCCATTTTTATCTCCTTCCGAAAACGGGCATGATTGCCGCGACCTTCACGGGACGCGGCAATCCGCCGTTATCGATTTTATTCGGCTGTCCACATCGCTTCGATGTAGACGTCGCAGGATACCATGATATATTTTTCTCCCGCTTTCGCCGTAGTGGTTTCTCCGTCGAGGATCTGCCAACCGTCGAACTTATATCCCGCGCGGGTATAACCGCATTCGGGCAACGTAAGTTCCTGTCCCACCTTCGCCGTAATCGTATCCATGCTTCCTTCCGCGTCCTGCGGCGACGGAATTACGTTGCCGAACATTACGCGCGAAGCGACTCCGCGGAACGTCATCGTAAACTCGGGTTCGTCCGGGACTGCGATACTCGTGCCGCGGGCGGCGTTCCACGCTTTGATAAGATGATGTTTCGAAACGTGATTTTTATGGTTCTTGATAGAATTGGCGCTGTCGCCGGGATGAGAAAGCGTAAACCCGAAAGTTCTGCCCTCGTCGGTAACGGTGATTTCCTCGTTTTTCGTTATTCCGTCCTGAACGCCGATAACCACTTTGAGCTTACCGTCCGAAGATATATCGAAAGTGCCCTTGAAATGTCCTTCGATCGCTCCGCCGTAAGAGATCGGAAGAGCGTCGTGTAGGGAAAGAGTGTGCTTGTCAGTGTA
>CANDJX010000017.1 GCA_947385185.1 uncultured Clostridia bacterium | reverse complement strand
TAAAAGCGGGAGTATTCGGCGTTAAGGAGGGCAGATCAAATGCTTAAAAAAATATTCAATAAATCGGTATGGACGGTTGTTGCCGTATTCTTTATCATTTTGCTTATAATAGCGTCGATTGCCGAGACTGCGGTTCTGCCTTACGTGCACTGGATAGACAGATATATGAACGTAAGACGCACGTTCCTTGTCAATGATACGGTGGAAGGTGCCGAACCGGAGGATACGAACTATTATCCCACAAAATATCCCATTACATTCAACGAAAACGGCGATGTCGTGCGCGAGCTTAAAGACAGCTACGAAGTACAAAAATATGCTTACGACGCCAGCCGCAGAGTCAATGAGGAGGGAATGGTTTTGCTTTGGAACAACGAAGTGGACGGCAAGCCTGCGCTTCCCATCGACAAAAGCAAGGAAAAGAACGTAAGTACTTACGGCATAATGGGTCTGTCCTACAAGAACAACGGCACTTGGGTGGATAACTGGGCGTATCACGCGACGGGCAGCGCGAACGTCGATTTGCGTAATCAGACGGATGCAACGCACGACGGCGTAAGCATTCTGCCGAACGTGGAAGGTTATCCCGAGCTCAACGTCGGACCCCGTCTTTCCATGTCGCTCGAAAAGCACGGTTTCAACGTCAATCCAAACGTAATCAAATCCACTTGGGAAAACGGTGACAAGGCGCAGATGAACGGCTATGAGAAAAACAAATACACCAAAAAAGAAGTGCTTTGGTCGACGCTCGAAGGAGATACGACTAACAATCCCGTAAGCTCGACGGTAAATTCCTACAATGACGTCGTACTCTATACGATCGGCAGATGGACGGGCGAGGGTCAGACTGTCGGCGGAGATTGGAAAAATACCGTCGACTACGTCGGACTTTCGGATAACGAAAAGAGCGTGCTTCAGGGTCTGAGCGATCTCAGAGAAAACGGTTCGATCAAAAAGCTCGTAGTACTGATAGCTTTCTCCAACCCGATGGATATCGAAGACTTTGAGGATTACAACATCGACGCGTGCTTGTGGGCGGGTAACGGCGGAAACACCGCGACCGATTCCATCGTCAATGTACTTGTCGGCGATGCAAATCCTTCGGGCAAACTCGTAGACACGTGGGCATACAATTCTCATTCGGCGCCCGGTGCGGTCAATGACGGTTGGTATTGGACGTACGACGATCCGGAAAAGCTTATCTATAACGACTATATGGAAAATATCGACGCATATCTTGTTTACCAGGAGGGCATTTACGTCGGTTACCGCTACTACGAAACAAGATACGAAGACGCCGTTATGGGCAAAGGCAACGCCAAATCCTCCAAAGGAATAATTGCGGGGGGGGGTAATGAATGGAGCTATAAGAGCGAGGTCGCATATCCTTTCGGCTACGGATTGAGCTACACGGACTTCGAATACGGCAATTTCGACGTACGCCATAGAGACGGCAATTACGAAGTATCCGTCACCGTGACCAACACGGGCACGGTTGCGGGAAAAGAATCGGTTCAGGTTTATTTGCAGAAGCCGTATACCGATCACGATAAGCAGTACGGCGTGGAAAAGGCGGCGGTAGAGCTTGTCGGATATGCCAAGACCGGCGTGCTTCAACCCGGCGCGTCCCAGCCTCTTACAGTAAAGGTTTCGGAATACGAATTCAAGTCGTATGATTCCAATCATTATAAAACGTATATTCGCGAGGGCGGCGATTATTATCTGACCGTAGGCAAGAATTCGCATGATGCGGTAAACAACATCCTTGCCGAAAAGGGCTATAAAGTTTCGGACGGCATGGACGCCGCCGGCGATGCGAAGATGGTATATAAAACCTCCGTGTTCTCCACCGAAAAATACGAGAATCCTTACGGCAAAGAAGTGACTAACCGTTTCGATGACGTCGATATAAACAAGTTCGACGGCAAGACGAATAAGGTCACATATCTTTCCCGTAACGACTGGTCGGGTACTTATCCCGACGCGGCGGGCGTAAAGCTCACTGCAACCAAAGCAATAGCGGACGGTCTTTCCAACGAAAAAGCGATCATAAACGATCCGAACGACGAACCGGTAGTATTCGGTTCGGGCAAAGAGGAAGACTATGTGCTCAAACTTATTCAGCTTCGCGGCGTAGATTACGAAGATCCGCTTTGGGACGACCTTCTCGATACGCTTTCTTACGACGATATGATTCATCTTTTGAGCGGCAGCATGATCGAAGTGGAAGGCATTGCCGCCAAAAACGGTGACGTTTACGACGGACCTATAGGAATGCGAGACGCTTATGACGGCGATCTCGGCGCGCGTTGCGCATTCCCTTCGGCGCCCATACTTGCAGCCACCTATAACGATGAGCTCATTTCCGAGATGTCCGATTGGTTCGCCGAATTACAGCTCAGAATGGGGCGTAACGGGCTTTGGGGCGTAAGCACCAACATTCACAGAAACAACTACAACGGCAGAAACAACGAGTATTATTCGGAAGACGGCTTCCTTTCGGGAAAAGTCTGCGCGGTACAGGTTGAGACGATGACAAAACGCGGCATACTTGTTTACACCAAGCATCTTATACTAAACGAGAACGAAATGATGCGTGCGGGCGGCAACATTTGGGCAAACGAGCAGTCCATCCGTGAAATTTATCTCAAAGCATACGAGGCGAGCATAACCGAAGCGGGCGGCAACGGTATCATGACATCTTACAACCGAATCGGCACGACGTGGACGGGCGCTCATAAGGGTCTTATGACCGGTGTGCTCAGAGATGAATGGAGCTTTAAGGGAGTTACATGCACCGACTATGCAAACGGAATATTTGCTTATATGGGCGGTTACGACGACAAGGTCGGCAATAAAGTAAACGTCATGGTCAATTCCGTAATTGCAGGTCAGGACGAATGGATCGCAGGCATAACGGAAGCCGCGTTCAAGACCGACGATCTTAAGAATAACGCTACGTTCTGTCAAGCTCTGCGCGAATCGGCTCACAGAAATCTCTACACCCGCAACTACACTTCGGCGATGAACGGTATCGGATCGAATACTCGCATCGAAGTCAGACTTCCGGCATGGCAGCTTGCGATTACCGCGCTTAAGATCATAGCTATCGTATTCACGGTGATTGCGCTTGCCGGAGCGGTAGCAGGCTGGGTATTCTGGTTTATCGACAGACGTAAATTGCGTACGGCATAATTTATCGGATCGGTCCGAAAACAGCCGTTACGTAATATATAACGTTTGAAAAAAGAATAAACGGAAAAGAGACCGACGTATAAATTCGTCGGTCTCTTTGTTTTTATTTGTTTTTATCGGATATAATATCGGATTTTATATTTAGCGAAACAATATAAGGTTTTTTGTTCGCTTGATCTTGTTGCGGGCAGGTGTATGCGAAAATTATTTTTGCGGGACTTACGTTCGAACCGCCGATTTTCGTCTGCGCATTCGTTTATAAAAAGCAGGGGAGAACATATTGAAAAACGAAAAAGGTCTTTGAATAATTTTTCAAAGACCTTTCGACTTTATATTATTCGGATCAGATTCCTCTGTCAAAATGTTTTTCGGAGGGATATTTTCTGTTCGGACCCTTGACCGACTTTTGCTGAATTTCGCCCGCGGCTTCGCGTCCCTGACGGCGATACTCTTTCGGAGTCATGCCGTAAACCGACCTGAACTGACGGTTGAAATAAGATACGTTGTTATATCCTACCGCGAGCGCGATGTCGATGATGCTCGAACTCGTCGCAAGCAGATGGTTTGCCGCCTGAGAAAGACGCACGCCGTTGATGTAGTCCACGCAAGTCATTCCAGTCGTCTTTTTGAACAGCTTCATGAAATACGTATCGCTGTATCCGCAAAGAGTCGCAAGTTTATGGATGAAGATTTCCTCCGCGTATTTCTCTTTGATGTACTCTATCGCCGGCTGAACGGATTCGAGTTCCTGCTTTTCGTTGATCTTTTGCGATTTGTGAACGAGCCCCAGACGGTAAAGGTGATAGAACAGCCAGAACAAGTTCGCCTTTACAGCCATTTCCCAACCCGGAATACCGTCGTTATACGCCTGCATTATAGTAGTCATGTTCTGATCGAATACGTGATAATCCGGATGCTTTGTGCGGATAACTCTCGTCACGAGATATTGTCCGTTTATGATAGGAGCAAGATATTTGATCGTGCACGAGTCCGCGTTCGTGCTTTCGAGGCTGTGCAGGTTGAACACAATAGACTCTATCGTCATTTCGTCGCGTTTGAACCGAGTGAAAGAATGAATGATCTTCGGATTGACGAACAGTATGTCGCCCGCGTGTACCGAAAACCATTTGTCGTCGATACAGATCGACCCTGCGCCTTTCTGAACTTTTATGATTTCCATTTCGTCATGCCAATGCGCGGCAAGGGAAGGCAATTTATCTCCGATGACCATCGTATATTTTGCGAAAGGTCGGAGCGCATCCCCGTGGACTTTGTTTTCATGGAAATTGTTGAACTCTTCTTTGTTAAGTTCCGACAGTTTTTTCTTCATAAATACCCACCGTCTCTTGTATTTACCGGAGTTCTCACCCCTTAGAACCCGAGTAGAGCTTGTATTGTATTTCTCGTGTAAAATCCGAGATGTATTATTATCGTAATAATAATACAATAAATGAAACTCAATGTCAAGCAAAAAATATCGTAAAACATTGTAAATCTTCGAATATGTGACAAATGTGTGAAAAAGATGTACGGATATAGAATCGGATTGACAAAATCCGAAGCGAATGGTAAAATAAACGTGTGATGGTGGTTGAATTTCGCATCTTAAGGTGCGTTCGCATTCGACCCGTTCCGGTTCTTTGCCGCATTCCGATTTTTGCGATTACCGCATCGGTCGGGACGACGAGATGTGAAGATCGGGACACAATGCAAGCATAGTATTTTTTGCGCTATGCGGAAAAGACTGTTCTTTCGGGAGGAAAGGACGGTTTTTTTTATTCGATTTTTTATGAAAAATTTTCGGAAGGGGGATTGAAATGCGTCGGATATTATGTTATACTGACGTATAAGGAGTGGGTATGTGGAAAGTTTGTATAGTGGAAGACGATGCGGAAGCCGCGGATCTCGTTGAAAGTTATATCGAGCGGTACGGTCGCGAAAACGGAGAAAGTTTCGGGATAAAAAAGTATCCCGACGCCATTGCGTTTCTTACCGAATATACTTCGGACTGCGACATAGTGTTTATGGATATAGAAATGCCAGACTTAAGCGGAATGGACGCCGCGCGAAAACTGCGCGAAACGGACAGAGAGGTCACTCTGATATTCATAACCAATCTGGTGCAGTATGCGGTCGAAGGGTATGAAGTCAGAGCGCTGGATTTTATCGTAAAACCCGTGCTGTACTATAATTTCGTTATCAAGCTGCGCCGCGCGGTACGCGAGCGTAAAATGCGGCTCGAACGCACCGAAGAACTTTCGCTTTCGTGCGAAACGGGAGTGCACCGAGTGGCTGTCGCCTCGATAAAATATATAGAAGTTGTCGGACATCATCTGATATTCCATACTTTCGACGGCGACGTGGACGTCTGCGGCGCTTTGCGCGATATGGAAACCGAGCTCGAAGGCAAGCATTTTGCGAGGTGCAACAACTGCTATCTCGTCAATCTGAAGTACGTTACCGAGATCGGCGCGGACTTTTGCGTAGTCGGAGGGGAGCGGGTGCAGATAAGCCGCCGTCGCCGTAAAAGTTTTATTGACGAGCTTACTTTGTTCGTCGGAGGGAACTGATGTTTTCGGCGCTTTTTTGGTATAAGCTTATATTTATGACCGAACTGCTGATCGGCGAGGGTTTTTTCACGTACAAACTTCGCCGCCGTCCGAATTTCCCGCTCAGATTGACGCTTGCCCTGATCGCGACGTATGCCGTGACGTTCGCCTATCCCGTGTTTTTGTATAACGCATGGTATTCGTCTTTGATGTTCATTGCGCTTTTTGCATTCAGCATTCTGTGTATAAAACTATGTTACGACGAGTCGTGGATAAACGTGATATTCTGCGGCATACTCGCGTATACCGCCCGTCATCTTGCTTTTCTTCTGTATAATTTCATCGTGGTCGCGTTCAATCTCGTAGACGCCGGAGCGCTCGGTACGTATCTCGAGAAAGCCGAGAGCAATTATAACGTGTTTACCGCCATAGCTTATTTCGGTTGTTATTATTTCGTTTACTGGCTGTCGTGTCTGTTTTTCGGCGCGCGCATGGAAAAGAACAGCGAGCTCATTATCGGGAATACGTCGCTCCTCTTGCTCGCCGGCGTGATACTGTTCGTGGATATAATCTTCAATGCCGTCGTCGTATACTACAGCGCAAGCGTGTACGATAAAGTGTATCTTATAATGAGCCATCTCGGCGGCATGGTATCGTGTGTGCTCGTGCTCGTCATTCAGTTCAATCTTATAGATAAAAACATCATCAGGCGCGAAATGGAAACCGTACAGCTGTTATGGCATCAGGAACAGGAACATTACGCTCTGAGCAAAGAAAATATCGATATTATAAACATAAAGTGCCATGATCTGAAGCATAAACTCGAAGCGTTCCGCGGCAGACTGGACGCGGATGAGATCAAAGAAATGGAGAACGCCGTCATGATATACGATTCGGTCGTAAAGACGGGGAACGAGGCACTCGACGTTATACTGACCGAAAAAAGCCTGAAGTGCGGAAGAAACGGTATACAACTGACGTGCACCGCGGACAACAGCGAACTCGGGTTTATTTCGACGTCCGATCTGTATTCGCTGTTCGGGAACATAATCGACAACGCAATCGAAGCCGTACTGAAAATTCCCGACGACAACCGTCGCATAATATGTCTGAACGTGCGTTCGACGGATAAACTCGTATCCGTTCATGTGGAAAACTATTACGACGGCGAGATAAAGTTTGTAGACGGCTTGCCGCAGACGACGAAAAAAGATACGCGGTTCCACGGCTTCGGAATGAAAAGCGTGCGCATGATCACGGAAAAATACGGCGGTAATATGCTTGCGCGCACCGAGGACGGACTTTTCAAACTCGATTTGCTTTTTCCTACGGGAGAAACGGTAAAATCGTGACCGATTAAGAAAATAACGCGCCATTTGCGAAACGGGTATTGCAATCGGCGCGTTTTTATTATATTTTATCGGTGTGCCTGCAAATACTGTATGCAGGTCACAAAGAAAAATATAAGGAGAATGAAAAATGGAAAAGACAAAACTGAAAATGAGCCGGAAAAAGTTTCTTTTAATACTTATACCGCTCATGGTTCTTTTGCTCGCACTCGTCATTGCGATCACGGTGGCAATGAACGCTTTCCCGATCGTCATGAACAATATGTTCGGCAGGCCTCCCGTATTCGTCACGCCGATGGAAAACACCGAGACGTGGGATTCCGATTATTACGGGAAGGCGGACGGCAGTGAGAAAAAAGCCGATGAGGCGGCTGAAAAACTCGCCGTCCGCGCAATGGAGGAGGGCGCGGTTCTGCTTAAGAACAATAACAAAGCTCTGCCCCTTACCGCTTCGACGACTTCGCCTATGACCGTCAATGCGTTCGGATGGTCGTTCTACTATCCCGTAAACGGCGGCGCGGGCGCGGGCGCGATCGGGGATAAGGATCTCGTTTCGCCCGAAGACGCGCTTAAAGGCGTTGGAATCAATATAAATCAGTCGCTTAAGACGGCTTATACCGACTGGACTGCGGCGAATTGCTCGAAGTGGGGCGCGCGCGAACCCGCCCGTCCGACCGTATCGCTCGGCGCGGCGCTTGCGCACTGGGACGTCCCCGAGCTTG
This sequence comes from uncultured Clostridia bacterium, assembly GCA_947385185.1. Taxonomy (GTDB): domain Bacteria; phylum Bacillota; class Clostridia; order Christensenellales; family Pumilibacteraceae; genus Protoclostridium. Next base: position 9,741 of record CANDJX010000017.1, on the reverse strand, counting down.
ACGACCCGAATGCGGTATACGAATCCGCAGGCGCGGCAAGCAATAACACTTCGATAGTATGGCTGGGCAGAAGCGGCGGCGAAGGCGCGGACGCTCCCCGTCAGATGGATAAAGCGCACGGCGCGGTTTCGTTCGATCAGAACCCGGATAAACACTATCTCGAACTGACGAACAACGAGGAAAGACTCATAGAAACCGTAAGCTCCAGGAGCGATAAGGTTATCGTAATACTGAACTCGCCGTCGCCCATGGAGATCGGCGCGCTCGAGGACAACGACAATATCGACGCTATCCTCTGGATCGGCGCGCCCGGCAAAAAGGGCTATCACGGTTTCGCGAACGTAATGTGCGGCGCGGCTAACCCGTCCGGCAGACTGCCCGACACTTACGCCGCGGACTTCCTCGACAACCCGACCATCCTCAACTTCAGCGATCCCATGATTTATGCGTCGAACAGAACAGAGGATATAATCACGAGATACGACGGCGTAGTGCAATACAAGAAAGGCAACGAAACAAAAGACAGACAGATCTATTACCTCGGATACGAAGAAGGAATTTACAACGGCTATCGTTGGTACGAGAGCGCGGCGGCAGAAGGCTTCTTCGACGGTAAGACCGCGCCTGCCGGCAAGACGGATAAATACTATAATCGCGACAACGGCGTGGTATATCCGTTCGGTTACGGACTGTCGTATACGACTTTCTCGCAAAAGATCACCGATAAATCGTATCGCGACGGCGAATTTACCGTCGAGGTCGAAGTAAAGAATACCGGTTCCGTAGCCGGCAAAGACGTAGTCGAGCTTTACGTCGAAACGCCGTACACCTCGGGCGGTATCGAGAAATCCAAAGTAGTGCTTGCCGCTTTCGACAAGACCGAAACGCTTGAAGCGAACGGTACCGAAAAAATCACTCTTACCGTGAAAGCCGAGGACATAGCGTCTTATGACGATACCGCGGAAAAAGCGTACGTTCTCGACGCCGGGAAATATACGTTCTATCTCGGTACGGCAAACGAAGTGAATTACGGCTCGCACGGCTGGGCATACGCTACCGACGACAGCAAAGCCGAATTCGATACGGCTATAACGAACAAAGTCGTTTATAAAGAAGGGAAAAACGGCAGACGTAAGAGCGACGCGGTCGAAGCGACCAATCGTTTCGACGAGGATATGAAGTACAACAACCTCAAAGTGTCCGACGGAAGCAAAACGATGTCGAGAAAGAATTTCGCCGCAACATATCCTACTGCTCCTACGGCTGACGATAAAGTCTTAAGCAACGATCTTAAAAAAGCGCTCGAAGACAATTTGTTCGATACCAAAGAAAACGTACAGAAGCATAACAACGCGGACGACGAAATGCCGCTTGTAAATCAGGATTACGGCATAACTCTCAGTTCGCTTCGCGGCAAAGGTTATAACGATCCCGCGTGGGAACAGTACGTTCAGCAATTTACTGTAGAAGAAATGAGGATTTTCGCTTGCCGTTCGGGTTGGGAAACCGCGGCGGTTACCAGGCTCGGTAAGCCTCTGACGGCGGAGAACGACGGACCTCAGTGCCTCAAGACCGCTTCGCTCGGGACCGATCTGGGCGCGAAATATCTCGTGGCATTCCCTTGCGAGATCGTGCTTGCGGCGACCTGGAGTCAGGATCTGCTGCATGAAATCGGCAGAGCAATCGGCGAGGAAGCCGTTCAGTACGGAATGAACGGTTGGTACGCTCCCGCGACCAACACGCACAGAACGCCGTTCTCGGGCAGAAACTTCGAATACTTCTCCGAGGATCCCGTTCTTGCCGGTAAACTTTGCGCAAACGAAGTAAGCGGCGCGGCGGATAAAGGACTTTACGCTTTCGTAAAACATTTCGCGGTAAACGATCAGGAATCGTATGCGAGAAATCTCAATGCGGGCGCGTCCCTCGAGTTCAGTCTCGGCGGACCGAACGGTTATGAACTCAAGGGCAACGACTGCATTCTCCTTACCTGGGCGAACGAGCAGACTCTCCGCGAGATTTATCTCAAGTCGTTCGAAATCGTGTTCAAAGAAGCCAAGACCGATCTTAAGTATCTCGACGACAACGGAAACGTGCAGACGATCAAAAATTTCAGAGCGGCAACCGCGACGATGACGTCGTTCAACTGCATAGGCGATACCTGGGCGGGCGGCAGCTATGCGCTCATCACCGAAGTGCTCCGCGGCGAATGGGGCTTCGAGGGCTTCGTGCTTACCGACTCCGTCAGAACCGACTTCATGTATGCGGATCAGATGATGAGAGCGGGCGGCGACGCGTGCCTCATGTCCACCGAGATCGATATTTACGACCTCGAGAGCGCGACTGCTATCAGGAATCTTCAGTCCACGACGAAGAATCTCTGCTACACCGTAGCGCACTCCAACGCGATGAACGGCGTTGCTCCCGGCGCGAAGATCACTTACGGTCTGGCGCCCTGGGCGATTGTGCTTCTTATCGCGAACATTCTTGTGGGATTGCTCGTGATAGGCGGCGTCGTATGGATTGTTCTCCGCGCGATTGACGAGAAAAAGAACCCCGAAAATTACAAACATTGACCGACCGCAACGGGGCGGTGGCGGAGCGCGGCTCATCGAAAAAGATGAGCCGCGCTTTTGTTTGCGGAAATCCGGCGCTTTGCCGTTTGAAGCGATTGAAATGCCGTTTGTTCCCGTGAGATTGACTTTTATATCGACTAAGGGTTATACTAAAGACGAAACGGAGCGAAAGGTGGATATTGATGGAATATAATTATTTTTATGTGTTTTACGGACAGGGAGCGTTCGGCTTTATGGGCGTGTACGTCAATAACTTAGTCGCCGCGCTGGTTCCCGTGCTTCTCGAGCCGTTTCCGCCGCGAGGAGTGAAAAATACAGGGGTTTTCGTCCTTAAAATTCTTGCGTGTATCTTGGTAATGAATTTGCTTTGCGCGCTCAGCTGGATCGTATTCGTGGATAAATTCATGTCGCAGGTCTGCGGCGGAACCCTATTGCTGTTGTATCTTATATTTATGAGCAAATCGCGACTTGCCGCGAAAATCGCTTACGGAGTTTCGTATTTTTCGGTGATTTCGATCGTGCTCGTGATATGTTTTTCCACTCTCGATATTACGCATACGCTCGGAATGGAAGGGTTTCAGACCGTCGCTTCCTGTCTCATTACGGTCATGCTGATCGGGTGCGTTATGTTCCTCAAAATATTCTCTCTCGATAAGCCCGAGGAGGTAACGGCGGTCAGTATATGCGCGACCGGGATTGCGGGCACGGCGTGTACGGTATTCTGGCTCATAACCAATTTTTTTACCGTCGACGCCGTCGCGTCCCTGATGGTCGGTATAATGCTGCTCGTGTTGCTACTTGCGGCATATTACAGCTCGTACGCCATTTCGCGCGCGGTAAGCGAGAACAACCGCCGCCGCGCCGACGAATTGCTTCGTTCGGCAGACGAGAATATGTTACGCCTTGCCGAAACGAATATGGAAGCTTTACGCAAAGCCCGTCACGAACTACGCAATCAGTTTACTTATATGAAACTTCTGCTCGAGCAGAAAGAATACGATAAGCTCGACGCGTATTTCGCCGAATATTCGGAAAAGCTATTGCCGTCGCTTTCATTCGTCGATTGCGGAAATCGGGTAGTCAGCGCGGTAATGAACGTCGAACTCGCCAAAGCCGTCAAAGAGGGGATAATCGTAAATTATTCTTTGGCAGTGCCGCACGAAACGGCGTTTTCCGATCGGGACATTTGTTCGTTGCTTTTCAATCTGCTCAATAATGCGATAGAATACTTATGCAGGAGCAATGTGGAGTGCAAAGAAATAGAATTTTCGCTTCGTATGAACGAAAAGACGCTTGTCGTGTCCTGTGAAAACGCAATCGCGGACGAGGACGCGGAAAACGCGCTGTTGCTTCGTACGAGCAAAGCCGATACGACCGCGCACGGTTACGGTTCTAAGGTCGTGCGCTCGATCGTGGAATCGTATAACGGCAGTCTGAATTACGAAATAAAAGACGGAAAATTTTCGGTAGGCGCAATGCTTGCCGAGCCGGAAACGTCCGGGGGGGGGGTCGATATAAATGGATACTATAAGAATTGCGATATGCGACGACGAAGAAAACATAATAGATATTATGCTCAGCGCGGTCAGGACCGCGTTCGCACGGCGAGGGGTGACCGCCGAAATCGAAGCGTTTTCTTCGGTCGAGCCGCTCTGGCGCGGAATGAAATTGCGCGTATTCGATCTGATCTTTCTCGATATTGAAATGCCGGGGACGGACGGTATAGCGTTCGGCGAGCGCTTGCGCACTTGCGGCGACCGCACCGAAATCGTGTTCGTTTCGGCGCGCGAGGATCGCGTGTTCGATACTTTCAAAGTCCATCCGTTCGATTTCGTGCGCAAATCCAATTTTCTCGGCGATCTTACGAAGGTGATCGATAATTATCTTGCCGTGCTTTCGGGACGAAAGGGCGGGACGATAACGGTGCAGAGCAAAAGCGGTATCATGAACATTCCGCTTTCTTCGGTCACGTATTTCGAAGGGTGCGGAAAAACGCAGCTTATACACATCGAGGGGAAGAAAGATACCGTGCCGGTATACCGCTCCATGGAACTGCTCGAAGATGAGCTTTCCGGAAAAGGGTTCATACGCGTGCACAAGGGTATGCTCGTCAATTATAAATATATTTCGCGTATACTCGTAAACGACGTCGAACTTACCGACGGCAGTCTTTTGCCGCTTTCGCGCCGTAAGTCCGCGGCGATCAAAGCGGCGTATCTCGAGCTGCTTCGAAACGGCGGTTCCGTGATAATCTGATTGCGTTCGTTCCGTTTCGCGCGCCGTTTGCGTAAGCAATACGGCGTTTTTGTATTTTCCGTTGCCGTTTATTCCAAAACTATTGAAAAACGCTTCCGGGCATTATATTATATACGCGACTTAAGCGAAAGGTTGTAAAAAATAATTCAAGGAGAATTTTATGAAAAAATTCAGGAATGCGGCTGTCGCCGTACTTTTGGTATTGACTGTTTCTCTGTGCCTTGTGTTTGCGGCGGCTTGCGGCGGTTATTCGCTCGAAGCCGGGACTTATACGGGTACGTACAAGTGTCACTACACCACGACTTACGAAATGGCAGGTAACAGCGGCTCGGTAAATACAGGTTCCGCAAATCATTGGGGATCCGTTGTCACGTTTGACGTAGACGACAACGGCGCGATCTGGAATCTTGCGGTCACTGCGCCCGCAGCCGATGCGGCTTCGAATAATGAAGAATACATGACGTATCAGCGTGCCGGTATGGGCGATGTATTCTGCGCGCAGTTCGGCGGTTGGACGCTTGCCGAGATCATGGCAATCACCGTCGAAACCAACGAGAGCGGTTTCCCGACGCGTATCGACGGAAACGGCAAACAGCTTACCATTCCCGGCGGACAGATCGGCACGTGCGGCACTGCCCTTCTTGCGATGAAAAACGCTATCGAAACGGGCACCAAAGCGCCTGCCGCGGAATAATTAAGTAAACCCATACATCATCATCTTTATCGAAAGGCTTTTCCGAATTTTCGGAAAGGCTTTTCTTTTATATTGCCGGGTTATATTTTATGTGCGGCGTCGGCGTGGCTTTGTGCGGGAACGTATCGATTAAAGCGTCGCCGTTCGTTCCCGAATGTGTGCAATTCATTCCGCGCGAGCTTCCTTTTTCGGCGTCAAGCACGCCTTGTTTTCCTTAAATCTTGAACGGCAGTAAGATCTGTTCTATAATTGTACGGTAAGCGGCGACGGGCAGGTGGAAACCTTAAGCCGCTTGCAAAAAATTTTTCATATTTCATAAAAGGAGGAATTATGAAACAAAGAAGTAAGAAAGTCGGCATAATCGGCATCGTGCTTATGGTTTTCCTTATCGCGATCGCTATTGTCGTCGACGTACTTTGTGCTGCGTATTCGGATATGATCGGACTTTTTTTCCGTGACAGAAGCGCGGACACAACCGAAGTTATTGCCGCGGCGAACGCTTATACGACAGAGCAGGAAGCCGGCGGTATGGTACTGATGAAGAATGAAAACGGAACGCTTCCGCTTTCCTCGTCCACTACCAAAGTAAACCTTTTCGGAGCTCTTTCGGCTAAACAGCTTTATCTCGGCACGGGTTCGGCAGGTGGCTGGAACTGGGATCCCGCGGCATTCGTCAATCTCAAGACCGCTCTTTCCGAAGATGGCATAGCGGTAAACGATTCGCTCTGGAATTTCTATTCCGATTTGACAGGCGACGCGGGCGCGAGTGCGGGCAGTGTCACCGATATGCAGGGTTCGACGCACTCCATAGTCGACGTACCTCTCGATTATCAGGGCTACGCTGCGGCGCGCACCAATGCCGAAAGCTATTCGGACACCGCTATACTCGTGGTCGGACGCGCGGGCGGCGAGGGCTCGGACGCAGTCATGGACATGACCCCGTATGAAAGCACCGGAGGTTCGGGTGGCGGAACTACGAAACAGAATCAGGGCGGCGCTCCCGGATACCACTATCTCGAGCTTATGCCTCAGGAACGCGAGCTTGTGAATTACGTAAAAGCGAATTATAAGAACGTCGTTCTTCTCGTCAACTCGCCCATGCCCATCGAACTCGATTTCGTGGACGGTGAGCAAGGCTCGGACGGTAAAGGCAACATCGACTCCGTACTCTGGATCGGTATGCCCGGTTCGACGGGTAACCGTGCCGTAGCGCAGGCGCTCAAAGGAGATATAGTTCCTTCGGGCAGACTTGCAGATACGTGGGCTTATGAAGTAGAGTCGGCGCCTTCTTATTATAACTTCGGCGATTATTCGTATTCGAATGTGCAGGATACGAATCCTAATTCCAGAAATCCCGTACTTAAATATCTGCACTATCAAGAAGGCATTTACGTAGGATACCGTTGGTACGAAACGGCTAACGCCATGGGTGCGCAGATCTCGAACGTAGCTAACTATCATGCATATCGGGGGATTGCGGACGGTAAAGGCGGTTCCACAACCAAGTCGTTCGATTTCTCGGACTATGAAAGTATCGTTCAGTATCCGTTCGGTTATGGTTTGAGCTATACTTCGTTCAATATTTCGTTCGACGGAACTCCCGCGTATAACTCTTCCACCAACGAGTTTACGTTTAACGTAGTCGTCCGCAACGCCGGAAATACATACGCCGCGCGTACGCCGATCGAACTTTACGTCGAAACGCCTTACGACGCGTCGGAAGGTATCGAAAAATCGAAAGTCGTGCTTCGTACGTTTGCAAAGACGGGCGACATAGCTCCGGGCGCAAGTAAGACTGTTACGCTTACCGTCAATCGCGACGATCTCGCTTCGTACGACTGGAAAACGAGTAAGGCGTATAAACTTTCGGACGGCGATTATAAATTTTACGTCGATTACGGCAAATACGGTTCGCACTGCTGGGCGCATACCGATGATACTTCGAACGTTCTGACCTGGACGTATAACCTTGCAAACGACGTAGTGTTCTCGGGCACGAACAAGCGCAGTACCGACCTTTCGACGGCTACCAACCAGTTTGAAGACGTAGCAAAGGGCGACGGCGCTTATACCCCGGGCGAGGACGACCTCAGCCGTGCTGATTTTGCGGGCACGTTCCCCGAAAGCTATGCCGCAGGCACGACCATGAGCGTCGCGGATGCAAATACCGCCCGCCGTATGAATGACAGCGTACACGGCGCGACCCTTCAGGGCTATAACCCCGAAACTTATAAGTACGAAGGCGCGTTCGGCGACGCAGACGGAAACTATAAGGATCCGGACAGCGGCTACAGCGCGCCCGCGCTCGGTCAGGCGGGAGACCTTACCTGCGCCGACCTCGTAGGCGTAGCTTACGATGACGAAAAATGGGATTCGCTTATCTCTCAGATGAGCATGGCCGATATCAGCAGACTTATAAACACCTGCGGTTGGCAGAACCCCGCAATATCCTCGATAGGTAAGAATGCGGCGGTCGACATGGACGGCGCCGAGGGGCTCCACGACCTCGTTTCCGACATCGACGCGAATTGCTATACCTGCGCTCCCATCACGGCTTCGTCGTTCGACGTAGACCTTGCGTACAAGATGGGCACGACTTACGCCGACGAATGTATCGCCAGCGGCGTATCCGGAATGTACGGTTTCTCGACCAATACTCACCGTTCTCCGTTCGGCGGACGCGCGTTCGAGTATTACAGCGAGGACGGCACGCTTGCCGGACTTATCTGTGCGAACCAGACCAGCGGACTTCAGGACAAGGGCGTTGCGGTTTACACCAAGCACTTTGCATTCAACGAACAGGAAACCAACAGAAGCGGCGTTCACACCTGGCTTAACGAGCAGGCTGCCCGCGAAGTATATCTCCGTCCTTACGAGCTTATCTGCAAGACGGCTACTGCGGAGGGGAGCATTCTCGACGGCAACACCGGCTTCATGACGGCTTATAACTCGATCGGTACGTCGCATACCGCGGCTCATTATCCGATGCTTACGAACATTCTTCGCAAAGAGTGGGGCTTTAACGGCAGGATCATAACCGACGCAGGCGGAACCGACAGCATGTCGTGCAGCGTTCGCGCAGGCCTTGATATGTACCTCAGCACCGGTTCTTTCGACAGCATCAACGGAATGAACAACAACAGCGGCTACGGTCTTATGAAAGTTCGCGAAGCGGCTAAGCATCAGCTTTACGTATTCGTAAACAGCAACGGCATCACGACCGTATCGTCGATCAATAACGTATGGGTGGCTATTCCGATCGTGCTTTCGATCGTACTTGTCGCCGGCGCTGTTGTGATATTTATCTTTATGGTATTCCCGGCATTCTTCAAAAAGAAGGACGCATAACAATTCACCGCGTTAAGCGGTAATCTTTCGCAATAAGTCGGAAACGGCGGGGCTTATAAGGCTTCGCCGTTTCTTTTGCTTTCGGGATTGTTGTATCTTCCTTTGAGCTACGCAATACGGTGTCAAGCTCCGCTTTTCTTGTCTTGCTTGTTCATAGAAAGCGGCGTTCTGCTTCCCGTAAATATAGGCGAACTTTCTCGGATTTGCGGATTTTGTCGAATTTTTCGGCACGCTGTGCTAAATATCGTCACAGCGATTGACAAAAAGGTATATAATATAGTACAATGTGTCCGTGAAGAATTATTACGCGACACTCGGAATATCCATGAACGCAAACGACGAGGAGATCAAAGCGGCTTATCATTCTCTCGCCCGCAAGTTTCATCCCGATCACGGCGGGGAAGACGAACGTTTCGGCGAAATCAGCGAAGCATACCGTTTTCTGTCCGACAGCGTTCAGCGTATCGGTCTTAACGCCGCCCTTACCGCGGCGGGTATCAAACCCGATTCGTGGACGATAGGGGACGATACGGACGAGCGCGAACAGGTTGCGCCCGCAATCGTAAAAGAAACGGCTGCGGTTCATACCGGCGTTTGTACCGATTCTTACGTCGCAGAACTTGAAAAACAGATTGCGGCATACGAAGCCGCATTCCTGGCGCTTTCGCGAATGAATTACACGCCGCCCTCGAGGGAGTTTACGCCCGTGAGCTTAGACGCTCTCGTTCGGAGCAATCGCACGGCGCGAGCGAGGATTTGCCGTCGTTCGACAAAATAAAAATTTTTTCAAAAAAATTTTCAAAAAATTTTGAAAAAGTACTTAGATCGGAAGAGCACACGTCTGAACTCCAGTCACTTACAGGAATCGCG
>CANDJX010000016.1 GCA_947385185.1 uncultured Clostridia bacterium | reverse complement strand
TCAGACGGACAGATCGACGAAAGGTCCCGTAGTCAATTCCCATTACATGACGGCGGCGCCCGGCGTATTTGCGTGCGGCAACGCGTTGCACGTTAACGACTTGGTCGATAACGTCAGCGCAGAAGGCGAGCGCGCGGGACGCTATGCCGCTTTGTATGCGCTCGGACTGAACGGCAAAACCGAGCTAATCCGGCTCTATCCGGGCGAAAACATCGCAAGCGTCGTTCCTCAGCTTCTTGTGCGCGGGGAAGATTCCGAAGTCTTTGTGCGGCTCAAGAAATCGTTTTCGGACGGCAGGGTTTCGGTGACGGGCGATGAAACCGTAGTGAAAAAGCGAGGAGCGATGGCTCCGAACGAAACGGTAGTCGTCAGAATCGACGGCGATCTCGCGGTAAAAAATCTTACCGTCGACGCGGAGGGCGTATGAAAGAATTTGTTTGCATAGTTTGTCCGCGCGGTTGCAAGCTCCGGGTGGACAGCGATCTGTACGAAACGGCTGTGTCCGGGAACGCCTGCGCGCGTGGCAGGGAGTATGCGATAGCCGAGTATACCAATCCGACGCGTAGCGTTACGGTCAATATCCGCGTGCGCGGCGGTACGCGCCGCGTCGTTTCGGCAAAAACCGAACGTCCGGTTTCGCTTGCAAAAGTGCTTCCGCTTGCCCGGCTTGCCGGAAAACTGACCGTTGACGCGCCCGTCAAAGCCGGCGACGTCATAAGCAATTCTCTCCTCGGCGAGAAAATAGTCGCGACTTCTTCGGTCGCAAAGGCTGAAAATTTATGAACGAAACCAAAATCGAGAGATTTCGCGTCGAAGGCATGGAGTCATCGTCGGTTGCCGCGCTTTTTGCGGCAATGGACGGCAAAGGCTTTTCCAGACGTAAATTTACGCCGACGACGGACGTAAGTCATCTCGAAATATATCAATATGCCGCGCCTGCCGGAGATAAACTGACGCTCGTGTACGACACGAAGGCTAAGATTCTTACGATAGACGCCCGTAGCGAAACTCTGCCAAAAGTGACGCGCCTTATCGCAAACCCCGAGCAAAACGCGGCGGGCGTTACGTCGAAAAGCGCGAAGCCTCAGCCCGTCCGAAACGCCGCAAGCGTTCCGACGCAGAATGCGAAGTCCGGATCCGACGACAAGCCTGCGCAGACCGTCCGAAGCGGCGGAGCTAAGTCCGCGACTGTAACGCCGGAGAAAGCGCCGAACAGGACCCGAAAGGCTAAAGGACGCAAACCAGAGCCGCAAAAGCCCAAGCCCGTTACGATAAAAGGCGTAAGCGCAAAACGGCTGGACTGGATAATCAGAGATCTCAAGGAAAAGGAAGGGGTCAAAGCCAAAGTTACTACCGCGGGTTTCGACAAGACCAGGGCGATAACGCTTACAAGCAAGGAAAAAGAAACCGTCGAGGTCGTGCGCGACGAGCGCGGAAACGTTTCGCTCGTCGGAGAACCGAGCGGACTTCTTAATAACTTAAAATCCGGGCTCGAAAGTAAGAGCGACGTCAGACTGCTTAAAAAACATATTCCGACCGCGCTCAGATTCCTGTCCGAATCGTCTAAGATCGATTTGTCGAACGGAATTACCGATCTTGCCAACGTGCCCCGTTTGTCCGACTATTCCGTGCTTCTCATGCCGCCGTACCGCGCGCTCGAAAAGTTCATTTACGATCTTCAGCAAGCGGAAAACATCGACGTGAAAATGATAGGACAGGCGTACGAAAAGGACGACGAAGGGCGTTATACGCTTAAAAAAGGTTATCTGAAAAAGATCCCGTCGGTCATTTACGCCGAAGTGATGTCCGCGCTTTACACCGAATATTCGCTCAATCGAAATTTTTACACGCATTCGGATAATTCGGCGGACTCGCGTTTTCGCGGGATATCGGATAAGGCGGAAGCCGAAAAATTGCTCGATCGTCTGTTGTCGGTTATCGAATACAACAGTAAAAAACTCGCCGAAATCGGTTTTGCCGTCAAAGAGGATAAATAAAGCACAAAAAACAAGGAGGATAAAGCGTTGAAGCGTTTAGCGCCGACGCCGATACTGAAAATAATATGACAAAATACGTCGTTATGACCGGGGGCGTCGTCTCCGGACTCGGAAAAGGAATAACAGCCGCGTCGCTCGGAACGCTGCTCAAAGCGCGCGGATATAAAGTAACGCTTCAGAAATTCGACCCTTATTTCAACGTCGATTCGTCGCATCTTTCGCCTTATCAGCACGGCGAGGTGTTCGTGACCGCAGACGGAGCCGAAACCGATCTCGTTATCGGGCATTACGAGCGTTTTATAAACGAATGTCTGACCGAAAAAAGCGACATAACGAGCGGCAGAGTATATTCGACCGTGATCGAGAACGAGCGCGAGGGCAAGTATGACGGAAGCACCGTCCAGGTCGTACCGCACATTACGGACGAGATCAGGAATCAGCTTCTCAAATTCGACGACGACACAATAGTTATCGTAGACGTGGGCGGCACGGTAGGCGACATAGAGTGCACGCCTTTCCTCGAAGCGTTCAAACAGCTTCGCGTGCTCGCCGGCGCGGACAACGTCGCATACGTGCATGTATCTTACGTCCCGTTTATAGAAATGAGCGGGGAACAGAAAACCAAGCCTACGCAGCATTCGGTCAAAGAGCTTCAGAACGTCGGTATTCAGCCGGACGTTATCGTTTGTCGGTCGGATTATCCGCTCGAAACGGGGAGCAAAAAGAAGATGGCAGCGTTCTGTAACGTTCATACCGATTGCATAATCGAGAACCTTACGAGCGACCACATTCTCGAGATACCGATGATGCTCGAACGCGAAGGGTTTGCCTCTGCCGTCCTGCGTAAATTGAAACTCGATGAGCGCGAAGCGGATCTCGACGGGTGGAAAAGCGTGCTTAAACTCGCTTACGCCGCGGAAAAGACGCATACGGCAAAGATCGCCGTAGTCGGAAAATACGTCGAAATGCACGACGCGTACGTTTCTCTTTACGAGTCCGTCAAGTACGCTGCGATCGATACGCGCGTCAGGTACGAACTGATAGGCGTTTGCAGCGATAAAATAGATAAGCACGCGCTCGAAAAGATAAGTAAATGCGACGGAATAATACTTCCCGCGGGTTTCGGCGAGCGCGGTTTCGACGGCAAAGTGCTCGTTGCGGAGTATGCGAGAAAGCACGATATTCCGTGCCTCATGATCGGACTCGGCGCGCAGGCGGGACTGATAGAGTTTGCACGCAACGTCGCCGGACTCAAAAAAGCGTACAGTCACGAATTCGATTCCAATTCCGAATGCCCGGTCGTGAAACGCGGACTTGTGTCGTTCAAAAAAGGAGCGTGCGTTACTTTCGTCAAAAGCGGCACGAAACTCGCGGAAATATACGGTTCGGACAAGATCCGTATGCGTCACCGTCATCGTTACGAGATGAACGAGGACTATGCCGAAGCGCTCGAAAAAGCCGGGCTTACGGTTTCGGGCGGATCCGAAGAAGGTCACATAGACGCATTCGAGCTTCGGGACAAAAAATTCCATGTCGGCGTAGCGTTTCAGCCCGAGTTCGAATCCAAAGTGGGTTATCCGGACAAACTTATCCGCGCGTTCCTTCTCGCTTCCGCCAAACCCGTTAAATGACGTAATGAAATAATTGCCGAAAAATATTAAATGCACCTCAAAGTCGAACAAACTTTTCGAGGTGCATTTTTATATTTTTCGGATTATGCGGGTTCTCGTTTTTTCAATCGGGATGTATTTCGTCGGGAGAGACCATTTCGTCGTCGGTCATTGCCGTATCTTTTGTCCCGGAATTATCGCGGATCGACGAAGTCGCATACGTAGTCAGTCCGCCCTTGACGATTTCGCAGTCGAGAGAATTGCTCTCGTATATTTCTCCGTCGAGCTGGATCGGACGTCCGAACGTGTCGATCTCCACGCGTTCCACATCGTAGTGCGAAAGTTCGGGCAATTTATCGTGCTTGCCCTTTATGAATTTCGGTAGCAGCGCGATCAGCCCGCGTCCGAGTTTTTCGGCGATCATCAGATCGAGTTTGCCGTCGTCGATCTTTGCGTCGGGGCAGACGAGCATACCGCCGCCGATCGCGATCCCGTTTCCTATGCCTACCATTATGCAGTCCTTTTCGTAAGTCTGCCCGAGGGCGGTTATTTTTACGTGATACGGCTTGAATCTAAGCAGGCATTTCACAAGCGAAACATAATATGAAATAGCGTTCTTTTTATCTATCACGGCTTGCAGAACGTCTACGTCCATGCCCGTTCCCGCCACGTTAAGACACCGTTTGTCGTTGCACTTTATATAATCTATCCGCTTTGTTTCTCCGCGCAGAATATCGCCGAACGCGTCGAGCGGCTTCAGCGCAAGTCCCGCCGCCCGCGCGAAATCGTTGCCGCGCCCGGCGGGCACGAACCCGACGGTCGTTTTTTCCGGCGTTGTAAGCCCGTTCAATACCTCGTGAAACGTGCCGTCGCCGCCGATCGCCGTTACGTTATCCGCGCCGCGTCCGCAAAGTTCTCTCGTAAGCTGCGCCGCATGACCTTTCGCGTTTGTTGCGTATACGGTATACTCGATGCCTTTGCCGTCGCAAAATTCGGTTATACGGTTTAAGTACTCTTCGCCGCGACGTTTTCCGCTTCCTTTGTTGACGATAAAATTATACATATCGTGATTATTATATCATTTTAGGATTGTTATATCAAGAAAAACCGATAATAATTTGCCTGAGTTACGTTAAAAATAATTGAATTATGCGCCGTATGGTGGTACAATAAATAAGATGAATATCAATGTACCGGCATGGCTTACGGAAATTGCGCGTAAAAACGAAACTGCGATATATCTTGTCGGCGGTTATGTCCGCAATTGTCTGTGCGGTCTGCCTCCGTCGGATATAGATATAGCGGGGCGCGCATTGCCCGAAGATCTTGTGCTTCCGCACGGGTTCTTTTTTGCGACGCGCTATAAAAGAATGGGCACCGCGCTTATAAAGCATCGACGGATCGGGGAAGCGGAAGCGGAATATACGCCGTTCCGCACCGAAGAATATGCTCCGGGCGGCGGTCACACGCCGACCAAAGTCGCGTTCGGCGCGGACATACGCGACGACGCCGCGCGCCGCGATTTTACTGTGAACAGCATATATTACAATATTCTTACGGGCGAGATCGTCGATTTTTACGGCGGAGCGGAAGATGCGAAAAACAGGATCCTCCGCGCTTACGACCCGGCGAAGGTTTTTTCGTCGGACGGGCTTCGGCTTATGCGTCTTGTCCGTATTGCCGCGGAAACGGGTTTTACCGTGGATGAAGAAACCGAACGCGCGGCAAAAGCGTGCGCGCCTCTGCTCGCCGATATAACGCCGAATCGCAAGCGGGACGAATTGCTCCGTATATTGAACGCAGACACGGCTTACGGCGTTTCGGACGCGCATTACCGCGGACTGACAATGCTTCGCGATTACGGATTTTTACCGTTTATCATGCCCGAGCTTGCGGATCTCGACGGGCTTGCCCAACCGATAAGATACCATAAGTACGACGCGCTCGAGCACACTTTCCGCGTAGTGCGGGCGTGTCCGCCTCATCTGCGGCTTGCCGCGCTCATGCACGATATAGGCAAAGCGGAATGCGTCAGACTGAACGGCAATATGCACGGTCACGAAGTCGTCGGCGCGGAAATGACGGCGCGCATTCTCGGCGCCGAAGGCATGAAACTGCCGTCGAAAGAAACGGACAGAATATGTCGGCTCGTGCGTAATCATATGTACGATAAAGAACGCAAGACCCGCGACGGAAAAATGCTGTTGTTCTGCGCGCGCGAGTTCGATATACTGGACGATCTCGCCGTTCTCATGAACGCCGACGGCGCAGGAAAGGGCATGGGCGAAACCGAGCCGTGCCGATTGCCCGAATTCAAAGCGCGCCTGATCGAAAGCGGCGCGCCGGTGCGCCCGTGCGATCTGAAAATCAACGGCGCGGATCTGCGCTCGATGGGCTATGAAGGCGAAGAAATCAAGAATAAACTTACCGAGCTTTTCTCCGTATGCGTGCTCAATCCCGCCATGAACCGTCATAAAAAACTGATGAAACTTGCGGAAAAAGAATAACAACCGAGCCAAAGCCTCATATTAAACGTATGAGGTCTTTTGTTTATTCCGACAAAATTCGCCGCGTCGCGGTGATTATTCTCGCTTTTTCGATAATCGCAATCGCGGCGATCGGCGCCGTCGTTCCGTTTATGTCCGCGTCGGCGGATACTTTGCCCGCGCTTACTTTCGTGTACGGCGACAAGCGGTACGAGTATTACGAAAAGTATATAGAACCGACCGATTTCATCGTGGCGGAAGATTTCGCCAGGCGAAAACTCAATCGACCGATCGAAGAAAAAATGCAGCTCGTAGACAGATTGCTCGCGGGCGGAAGCGAGGTGCGGGATGCAATGCTGTATTGCTTTCCCATGCTTTCGCGCGTAGTGGATAAGGCGCGCGGCGAAATTTCGTGTTCTCCCGTAGACGCCGAAATAAGATTCGACCCCGATCGGAAACCGATGTTCGAGATCAAACGTTCCTCGCCCGGTTACAGCCTCGACGAAAAGCGGATATACGACGACGCATATTTTGCGCTCAAGCGCGGCTTACGCCGTGTCGCGCTGTCCGTGGAAGTGCTTTCTCCGCAAGTGACAGCCGAACACCTTTCGGCATATACGGAGCTCAGAGCCTCGTTTTCGACCTCGTACGCGTCGTCGTCGGACGAACGTAAGCATAACGTAGCTCTCGCGCTGTCCAAAATCAACGGTAAAGTGCTCGAGGCGGGCGAAAAGTTTTCGTTCAACGAAACGGTCGGGCGGCGGACGACCGAAAACGGATTCCGGACCGCAAAGATAATTTCGAACGGTAAATACGTCGAGGGCGTGGGCGGCGGCGTATGTCAGGCCTCTACGACGGTATATAACTGCGCGCTTCGGGCGGGTCTGAAAATAACCAAAGTCAACAGGCATTCGCTCGTGCCGTCCTACGTTTCGCCGTCCTTCGACGCCATGGTAAACGCGGGGTGGAGCGATCTGTGCTTCGTGAACAACGGCGACGGTCCTTTGTTTATAAAGACGAAATCGGACTCGACGCGCGTTACCGTCGAGATGTATTCGTCCGAACTGCCGTATAAGATCGATTGCCGATCGGTCACGCTTTCGACGGGTGAGCGTCCCGCAGACGAGGAATTCATCGATACGGAGCGGAAGTATACCGAGGGAATGGAGAGCGGAACGAAAGTGCGCGTCAGCGGCGGCGCGCCTGCGGTGAAGAGCGAGGGGTATCTTGTAGTGACGTATCCGGACGGGAGAGTGGAGGAAACACGGATACGCGCAGACGATTACGCATCCGCGGCGGGGAGCGTCGCAGTCGCGCCCTGAACGTCCGGTAAAAAAATCCGATATACAAAAAAGACAAAACGGGACAAAAACGGGCGAGAATTATTGACAATTCCCGCCCGTCTGATATATACTATATAAGTATAAAGATAATGAGGTATTTCGATTTTGTCAGATAACAATCAAGAAAACGAAAAAAAGCCCGGTTTGTGGCGTAAGTTCATGTCGCTGTCTTACGATAAGCGGTTTCTGATAATTCTTGCCGCCGTTGTCGCCGTGTTCGGTCTGGCGATACTTATTCTTGCGCTTACTCTTGGCGAAGACATGAACTGGTACGGTTTCATTATCGGAATGGCGATAGTGTTATGCGTGGTCGTGGGGCAGTATTCGTGCGTAAAACAGGGATACTATTCCGACCTCGTTTTCGATTACGTCATTTTCGCAGTGCCGTGCGCGTTCGGCGGCGGCGTGCTGTATTACGGATTCTTCAATCACTTCGACTTCCGCGGGATCGCCGTTTTGGGAGCGCTTATCGGCGCGGGTATCGGACTGCTTATAGCAATGTTCGTTTACCGTAAATTTTTCCCGAACAAGCCTAAAATCAGCCTTTTGCAGATGCTCGATCTCGCGTCCGTATTTTTCCTCCTCGGACAGTGCATAGGGCGCGTCGGTTGCTATTTCGCCAAACCTCAGTGCTGTTACGGAATACCCGTCGACTTCGATGCGTTTCCGTTCTCTTATCCCGTAGACGGCGTGCTTCATCTCGGCAATCCGTTTATCGAATCGCTGTGGTGCCTGATCGGGTTCATTCCCATGGTAATACTTTATCTGTCCAAACGCAAGAGTTTCAACGGCTTCTATATTTCGTTGTATTGCATATGGTACGGCACCGCGCGTTTCGTTCTCGAATTTTTCCGCGATCCGGCTCAGAAACTTACCGCGGCGGGCGGACTCGGCGAGGGCTTCGGCATATCGCAGGTGGTAAGCCTGCTTATGATCGCGTTCGGAATATTCTGGATAGCGCAATACATCGTGCGCTCCGTGCTTGCGGGTAAAAAAATAATGATACTCGTGCCGCGCGAAAATCTTTCGGACGAATATTTCGAGTATAACAAGACGGTTTACGCCCATCCGCAAGCCGACGGTAACGGCAATCCTTTGCCCGCCGAAGCGCCCGCTGCGCAGGCGACCGACGACGAAACCGACGACGGTAAATCCGAATAAAGGAAGGTAAATATGACCGACGAAGAAAAATATACCGGACTGAGCCGCAAAAAGCGGTTTGCGTGCAATATAATCGCGGCGGCGTTGATTTTCGCTTGCGGCGGCGTATTGCTTGTTTTCGGAATAATAGGCGGCACGATAGGCGTGGGCGTATCGGTAATCGTCGTCCCGTTGCTTCTTCTTACGGGCGGGTTGATTCTTTTTATAACGTCGCTCGTGCAGATGAATACAGTGACGTTTTATTTGTCGATAATATTTTTCGTGTGCTCGATCGTCGGATTTCTCGCTCACTTTACGCCGCTTACTTACGGCATGCTTTATCCGCTTTACATAGCTTCGCCGGCGATTGCTTCGCTGTTTACCGTCCTTATGAGCGGCGAATTCAGATTTCACTTGAGGATTATACTTGTGTTCGCCGTTCCGTCGGTATTCTTCGCGCTTTTTGCGGCGGGGGTATGGACGGCGGGCATACTTGCTCCGGCGCTTGTCATGTATGCCGGGCTGGTCGCTCTTTACGGCGCGCTTTCCGCCAATTGCACAACGGAGGAATAAATGAAAGAAAGTCCGCGTAATTTAAGTTTGATGACCGATCTTTACGAGCTTACCATGATGAACGGGTATCATGCGCTCGGAACAAGCGAACGTACGGCTGTGTTCGATGTATTTTTCAGACAGGCGGGACAGATTTCGTACGCCGTTGCCGCGGGGCTCGAACAGGTCGTCGAGTATATACAGAACCTGCATTTCGACGATGACGATATAGATTATCTCCGTCGCGAAGCGGGACTTACCGAAGATTTTCTCGCTACGCTCAAAGATTTCAGATTTACGGGCGATATATACTCGGTTCCCGAAGGTACGATCGTTTTTCCCAACGAACCCATATTGATCGTCCGCGCTCCGCTCTCGCAGGCGCAGCTCGTCGAACCGGCTATTCTCAACATCATCAATCATCAGACTTTGATAGCGACGAAAGCGTCGAAGGTCAAGATGTCCGCGGGTCGCGCCGCCGTGTCCGAATTCGGACTTCGCCGCGCACAGGGTCCGGACGCCGGAATATACGGCGCGCGCGCGAGTATAATAGGCGGCTGCTCGGGGACGAGCAACGTATTGTCGGGAAGAATGTTCGATATTCCCATCAAAGGCACTATGGCTCACAGCTGGATAATGAGCTTCGATTCCGAACTCGAGGCGTTCCGTAAATTCGCGGAGATTTATCCGGACAATACTTTACTCCTCGTCGATACTTACGACACGCTCAGAAGCGGCGTACCCAATGCGATAAAGGTTTTCGACGAACTGAAAGCCAAGGGTAAAAAGCCGATCGGAATACGGCTCGACAGCGGCGACCTCGCGTATCTTTCCAAAAAGGCGCGTAAAATGCTCGACGCCGCGGGTCATAAAGACGCAATAATTTTCGCGTCGTGCGATCTCGACGAGTTCGTTATTTCGTCGCTCAACGAGCAGGGCGCCCGCATTGACGCATACGGCGTCGGCACGCGGCTCATTACGAGCGAGAATATGCCGTCGCTCGGCGGCGTGTACAAGCTCGCCGAACTGACGGAAAACGGCGTGCGAGTTCCGAAAATCAAGATTTCGGATACGCAGGAAAAAATCACCAATCCGGGATTCAAAACGCTGTACAGAGTGTACGACGGCGACGGTATGGCGTTTGCGGATCTGATAGCGCTCGACGACGAAAAGATCGACGCTTCCGCGCCGCTCCGTCTGACCCATCCGACTATGCGTTGGAAGAGCACCACTCTCGAAAAATATACGATAAGAAAATTGCTCGAGCCTGTGTTCGAGAAAGGCAAACTCGTGCGGCATATGCCGAAACTTTCGGAGATAGCCGAGTACAATAAAAAGGAAAAGGGAACGTTCTGGGACGAATACCTCCGGAACGTCAATCCCGAAATATTCAAGGTGGATCTGTCCGACGATCTGTACGAGCTCAAATCGAAACTTATCGCCGAACACACCGGAGGTAATAGAAAATAGATGAAATTCAAGAGCGCAAAAAACGGTTACGATCCCGAAGAAGTTGACAAATACGTCAAACGAATACGCGAGGTCTACGACGAAACTCTCGTTGCGCAGCGCGACAGGATTTTCGAACTTAAAGATGCGCTCATGCGTGCGGAAGCGGCTTTGAAAGCGTATGAAAATCAGAAAGCCCGTATCGGTTCGGCTATAGAATCCGCTCTTTCCAAAGCGGACGAAATAGAACGGCTTACCAGGCGTAAGATAGCGAAAGAGCTTTCCGCGCTCAGAAATTTCCATAAACAGTGGGTCGAGCATTTTGCGAAAATACTCAGAAAATACCCGCTCGACGACGAACTTAAAAAGACGGACGAAGCAGACAAAGCGATAGCCGGACTTCTTGCCGAAGCCGATTCGACGCCGCCTGCTTCGCTTAAAGCTCCCGATTTCGACCCGGTCGGAATGATAGAAGACCATCTCGCGGCGGAAAGCGCTGCCGACGAAGAACCTTTCGATTACGACGCGGCGGTACATCCGGATGAGAATCTCGAACAGATACTTAAAGATCTCGGAGTACTGTTCGACGACAATAATTAAAACGCACGGAGAAAGACCATGTTAAATGCGCTTATCAGAAAAACGAATACGCTTATGCTTGAGATGCAGTCGTCTCCGACGCACGCGTTGGCGGATGAATACAGCGCGGCTTTGCGCGAATCGGTGGAGTTCGTGACCGAGAACAAAGTTCCGAAAGAAAGCGTTATTACGATCGAAGACAGAATAGTCCGCGAGCTGATGAAGAAAGAGGACGAAACCAAATCCGCGGAAGAGGCGGCGAAAGCAAGGACCGAGCTCGAGGAAGCGCGCCGCGAAGCCGAATGGATTTCGCGCTCCGCGTCGTCCGGAATGGGCGCCGCGCAGTCGAGGTTCGTCGAAGCGCAGATGAAATTAAACGACGTGCGGACGAGAATGGAACGCGCTTACGGTACCGAAAAGCTGCAGATAATGGAGGAACTCGAAACCGCCATAGGCGAGTATTCCAAAGCCAAAGTCGAATACGACGAGGTCGGAAACAGCGATTTCGACGCGCTTCTTGCCAGTCGCGACGCCGCAAATGCCAGATTGAAAGAATGCGAGGACAAGTATAACGCTTTGATCGCGGAGCAGGCGAGGCAGTCGAATTACGGATCGTTTTCCGTCGTCGGTTCGGGAATGGGCGCCGTTGCCCGCGCGCTTTACGGCGAGCCCGTCAAGTTCGACGGATACGAAGTGTATCCCGCGAATGCGGAAAACGAGGAAATTTACGAAGGAGTGCCGGTTTCCGGCATTACCGGCGACAAGGATATAGACGGACGCATAGTGAAAGTGCTCGGTTCGGTGCTTGCCGACAATGCGAAGTTCAACCGACTCATGTCCGAAGTGAGATACCGCATATATCGTGAAATATCCGCGGTACGCGCCGAAATAGAACGTATACGTCTTGACATCGTCAAAGCGGCGAGAAGCGTCGCCGCAGACATCAAACGTATCAAATCGGACGCGGCGTCGGCGCATATGGACGCTGAAAAAGCCCGCGCCGCAGCGGAAGAAGCGGAGCGGAACGCGCGACGCGTTGCCGACGCGTTGACGCTTGTTACGGGTATGGCGCAGAATATACGGAATAACGGCAGATACTGATCGATACAGCATGAACGGAAACGGGATCCCGAGGGCTCCCGTTTTTTATGGAAAAAACGCCGCCCATCGGACGAACCATGTCGCCGCGCGTCGCTTAGTCGCTCCGTCGCGTGCGACGAAGCAAGAGGTTTGCCGTCGTCGATTTTTTCGTGCGTATGCGAGAAAATATTTTCTCGTCCGCCCGCCTTTTCGATTTGACAACGGTATCTGCAATATAGTATAATCGTTTATGGTCGGTGCGGATAGCCGTATCGGGACGAAAAAATAAAACGGAGGAAAGAGTAAATGACGAGCCGGGAGAAGTTCGAAGAGTGGAAAGTCAAAGTTACGGACAAAAAACTTAAAGCCGAACTCGAAAAAATGGAGGGGGACTCCGTGGCCATCGAGAACGCCTTTTTCAAGGATCTCGAATTCGGCACAGGCGGTATGAGAGGCGTCCTCGGAGCGGGGACCAACTGTCTGAACATTTACAACATAAGAAAAGTGACGGAAGGCGTGTCCAGAGCAATGGAATCAAAGGGCATGAATTCCGCGGTAATCAGTCACGACAGCCGTATAAATTCCCGCCTGTTTGCCGAAACGACGGCGTGCGTATTCGCCTCGCACGGTTTCAAAGTATATATCGTGCCCGAAGAATCGCCGACGCCGTTCTTGTCGTATGCGGTTCGCAAACTGTCTTGCGACATCGGAGTAATGGTCACCGCAAGTCATAATCCCAAACAGTACAACGGATATAAACTTTATAATTCGTCCGGATGTCAGGTGCTCGACGACGAAGCGGACGACATAATCGCTTATGTGGAAAAGGTCGATCCGTTCGAGGTAGAAACGCGCTCGTTCGATTATTACGTTAAGCACGGCGCGATCTCGGTCATCGAACAATGGGTGTACGGTTCGTTCCTGAACGCCGTAGAATCTCAGGCGCTCAACGACGTAAGCCCGCTTAGGATCGTGTATACGCCGCTTAACGGCGCGGGATTCAAGCTCGTTCCGCAGGTGCTGTACGAGCGCGGGTTCAAAGATATTTCGATCGTGGAAAAGCAGGGTTCTCCGGACGGGAAGTTCACGACGTGTCCTTTCCCGAATCCCGAAAAGCCCGAAGCGCTCAAGCTCGCCATCGAGCTTGCAAAAGAAAAGGACGCCGATCTCGTGCTTGCGACCGATCCCGATTGCGACCGCGTAGGCATTGCCGTCAAGCATAACGGCGAGTACGTTCTTCTTACGGGAAACGAAGTGGGAGTGCTTCTCACCGATTATATTCTCGGTACGCGCAGTTCGCGATGGAATCTTCCTTCCAACGCGGTCGTAGTACGCACGGTCGTTACGTCGTCGCTCGTGGATAAGATCGCAGAGCATTTCAACGTCGAGGTAAAAACGGTCCTTACCGGCTTTAAGTGGATAGGCGACGTCATAAACAAACTCGAGGCGAGAGGCGAATCCGATCGTTACGTTATCGGTTTCGAAGAAAGTTACGGTTATCTCGTCGGCGACCATTGCCGCGATAAAGACGCGGTCGTCGCTTCCATGCTCATTGCCGAAATGACAAGCTATTATAAGAAAGAAGGAAAGACGCTCATAGATCAGCTCGGATTCATTTACGACAGATACGGAAAATACGAGCATCGCAATATATCGAGAAAATTCGAAGGCGCGTCCGGCAATGCGAAGATGAAGAGTCTTATGGATTCGCTTCGCACCAACCCCATAACTTCGCTCGGCGGCGGCAACGTCGTCCGTTCGGTCGATTTCCTCGATCAGCACGATTACGAAGTGCCGAAGTCGAACGTTATGCTTTACGAAACGGACAACGGGCTTACCGTTATCGTCCGACCGTCGGGGACCGAACCTCTCATCAAGTTCTATATAACGGCGGCGAAGAACGAAAAAGAAAATGCGGAACTCTTCGGTGCCGCAATTTCGGACATCGATAAAATTTTTGCGTGATGCAAAACAGAAAAAGTCACCTTTCGGGTGATTTTTTCTTAGGAGAATAATACGGAGCAGACCATGACAAGCATCGAAGACGTAGTCGAATACATTTCGGAGAACGACGTAAAGTTCGTTAAGATGTCGTTTTGCGATATTTACGGCAGACAAAAAAATATTTCGCTCAACGCGGCTCATTTCCGCGAGGCGTGCGAAACGGGCGTGACGATCGATTCGTCGGCTGTCGGTTTCGATCGCGGCGTCGATTTATTGCTGTTTCCGAAAATCGAAACGGTGACTTCCATGCCGTGGCGACCGAGCGCGGGCGCCGTTATCACCGTCATGTGCCGTATATCCTATTCGGACGGAACGCCGTTCGAGAGCGACTGCTCCGCGCTTCTCGAGAAAGCCGAGAAAGACTTTGCGGCGACGGGCTACGAAGCGACGTTCATGACGGAAAGCGAGTTTTATATAACGCGTCTGACCGAAAACGGCGAGCCTACGCTGACTCCCGTAGATTATGCCGGCTATCTCGACGCCGCGCCGCTCGACAAGTGCGAAAATCTTCGGCGCGAGATCGTGTTCACGCTCGAAAACATGGGGCTTAAACCCCGATCGTCGCATCACGAGCACGGTCACGGACAAAACGCGGTCATATTCAAAGAAGCCGACGCGAGGATGAGCGCGGTCAACACCGTGCTGTTCCGCAGCGCCGTAAAAAATATCGCGTATTCGAACGGGCTTTACGCTACGTTTGCGCCAAGCCCGATAGAAAACTCAATAGGCAGTAATTTTCGCATAGTAGTGAGATTGACGAAGGGCGGAAAAGCGGCGGACGGAAAGGAAGCGACGGCGTTTGCGAAAGGAGTGCTTGCGCGTCTGCCCGAAATCGCGGTATTCACCAATCCGGTACGGAATTCTTACCGTCGGCTTTTGCACCGGGATACTCCTTGCCGTATGGCGATCGGCGGAGCGAAAGCCGCGGTGCGCCTGACCGGCGACAACGGAATCGAAATATCGTCTGCGGATACGGCATGCAATCCTTACGTCGTGCTCGCGCTTATTCTCCGAAGCGGCGGAGAAGGGCTGCTCGGCAAAGCTCCCGCTCCTCGCGACAATGCGGTTTTGCCGTCGTCTCTCGACGACGCGGTGACCGCGGCGCGCGGTTCGGAATTTCTTGCGTCCGCGTTACCCGCGGTATTCCTCGGGAGGTATCTGGATAAAAAGGAAGAGCAGGCGATAGAGCTTGCCCGCGACGACGTGCTCCGCGGCGGAATGTAAGCGATACTTGGAAAGGTGATTTCGGTTGAACGCAATAATCGTATCCAAATCGGATAAAGCATTCTCGGCGATAGTGCAGACTTTGCGGACGTGCGGAAGTTTTTCGCTTGTGCGCTCGGAGAACGCGGTGCAGGCGAGAAGCATCGTCAACGACAGACGTTTCGATATTGCCGTGATTTATGCCGAAACCCGAGAAATGCAATATCGCGAACTCGCGACGGCGTTTGCCGAAAGCGGGGTGGGAACAGTGTTTATCCCCTCCTGCGGCGTCGACGACTCGATCATGGGGCTATACGACCTCGGCATTCAGATCGTCGGAAAGCCCGTGACGAGATTGTCGCTGTACGGCGCGATCAGGACGGCGACCGGGCTGGCGTACAGAATGGAGAAACTTGCCGTCGAAAACGCAAATCTTAAAAATCAGATAATTACGCTCAAAGCCGTGAGCAGAGCGAAATGTATACTTGTGGGGCGAGGAATGACTGAGGACGAGGCGCATAAAGAGATCGAACGCATTTCCATGGAAACGCGCAGATCGCGGCTCGAAACGGCGAACGAAATCATAGAAAGGAACAACGGCATACAATGAGAAAACTCAATGAAGAATGCGGAGTATTCGGCATCATCGACAGCGTACCTCAACCCTGCGCGCATATAACGGCTACGGCGCTTCTCGCTTTGCAGCACCGCGGACAGGAGGGAGCGGGCATAGCGTATTTCACTTCGGATTCGGATGACAGTATAACTTGTTATAAAAACGTAGGACTGGTTTCCGAGATATTCGACAATAAATATCTGTCCTCCGCGCCGCAGACGAAAAGCGCGTGCGGTCACGTCAGGTATTCCACGACGGGCAATAATACGGTCGAAAACACGCAACCCATAGTGACCCATCATTCGCGGCTGTCGTTCGCCGTATGTCACAACGGCAACATCACCAATGCGGACGCGCTGAGAAGCAATATGGTCAACGAACGCGGCGCCGTATTCTATACGACGAACGATACCGAGATCATAAGCAAGATAATAATAGACAAGATGATCCGGACGGGCAGTATCGAAAAATCGGTACTTGCTCTCATGGACGTGATAGAGGGCGCATATTCGCTCGTTATAATAACGAAAGACAAAATGATAGTCGCGCGCGATCCCAACGGTTTCCGTCCGCTGTGCGTGGGACGGCTCGGAACGTCGGTCGTTGCCGCAAGCGAAACGTGTGCTTTCGATTCCATAGGCGCGACTTACGTTCGCGACATAATGCCGGGCGAAGTGTGTTGTTTTAATCTCGACGGCACGAGCGAGAGTTTGTTCCGAAAGCCCTCCGAGCGCGCGCTGTGCGTATTCGAACTCATATATTTCGCCCGTCCCGACAGTTATATAGACGGAATGAGCGTATATAAAGCGAGGCTGGAGATGGGCAGAGCGCTCGCGCGGCAATGTCCGACCGAAGCGGACATAGTCTGCGGCGTGCCCGAAAGCGGTTTCGACGCGGCGTACGGGTACAGCATGGAATCGGGTTTGCCGTACGGAATGGCGTTCGTGCGCAACAGGTACGTCGGGCGTAGTTTCATTCTGCCGTCGCAGGGAGGCAGAAGCCGGGCGGTGGGGTTGAAATTAAACCCGCTCAAGGCGTCGATCGAGGGCAAACGGGTCATTCTCGTGGACGACTCGATCGTGCGCGGCACTACGAGCGCGCGTATCATAAAATCGCTCCGCGACGCGGGCGCGAAAGAGATACACTTGCGCATAAGTTCGCCGCCGTTCGTTGCGCCGTGTTACTTCGGCGTAGACATCGACAGCAAAGAAAATCTGATAGCGAACCGCGCGTCCGTGGAAGAAACGCGCAAGTTAATCGGCGCGGACAGCCTTGTTTATCTCGACCTGAACGAACTCGTCAAGATAGATCAGGGCACGGGAATCAAATATTGCACGGGATGTTTTACGGACAGTTATCCGATAGACGTGTCCGGCGCGGGGAAAAAGGATAAATTCGACTGAAAGGAGCGACAGACTTAACGATTATGAAGAAAGCATACCTGATTTTGGAAAACGGCGACACGTACGAGGGTCGCGGAATAGGCGTCGAAGGCGAGAGCATAGGCGAAGTGGTTTTTACTACCGGCATGGGATCTTATATGGAAACGCTTACCGATCCGTCGTATTACGGTCAGATTATCACGCAGACGTTCCCGCTTATAGGCAATTA
>CANDJX010000015.1 GCA_947385185.1 uncultured Clostridia bacterium | reverse complement strand
AAGCACACTCTTTCCCTACACGACGCTCTTCCGATCTCCTGGACGTAAGCGGGCTTTCGGTCGCAAAAAAGGACGATATGTTGTTCGTCCCCGCGCTTTGGCACGACTCGCCTTGTCTGACGAACGGCGTCATGCTCGGCAGGCTCGAAAAGGGCAGGTTCGTTCCCGCGCATCAGCTGTTTACCGCCATGCAGTCGCGGCTTAACTCGATCGTCGATCTGCCGCTCGGCGACGCGAGGATCGAAGCGTATCTCGGCGGGGCGGAGATCGAAGGGGACGCGCGCGGATACGTCGGCGTCGCGGCGGGCGGATACGTCCTCGGCGGCGGCAAAGGCTCGGGCGGCGTTATAAAGAATCATTACCCGAAAGGACTCAGAATAATAACGTAAGGAGAATTATATATGCTCGGAATAAATACGTTCGGTATTTCGCACCTGCTTAAAAAAGATTTCGACGGCACGGTCACGAAATTGCGCGTAATGGGGATAACCTCGTTCGAGCCGTGCGTGGTGATGACGCAGGCGTTCGGCAGGCTTCGCCGCTTGTTTTATCGTATCGGTTTCGGAGTTTCGGGACTGGACGGCGGAAATTGGTTCGGCAAAAAGAATTATTACCGCATGATAGACAGAACGGAAGAACTCGGCGTGAACGTTCTCTCGGTGCATTGCGCGCTTTGCGACGGTTCGCCCGTTGTGTTCGACAAAATGCTTTCGGACATCGTGGATATGTTCGTTCTCCGCCCGCGCATAATAAATTTCGTCGTGTCGCTCAATCTGAAAAGCAAAAAGCGCGCGGATAAGTTTATACCCGTTCTGAATAATTTTATTAAAGTCATAAGCTCGAAAGCGAACCTGATTTACCACAACCACGACAGCGAAATAAAGAGCGGAACGCTCGATTATCTGATGTCCGCCGTGCCCGAGCTCGGGCTCGAACTCGATACCGGTTGGGCTGCTTTCGCGGGCGCGGATCCGCTCGAAATCGCCGAAAAGTACGCGGAGCGGCTGAAAGCGATCCACCTCAAGGATTTTGCGTTTGCGACCGACCGCAAGTCGTTCGTGCCCGTGGGCGACGGCATACTGCCGCTTAAGGAGGTCGTCGGTTTCGCTATGCGCCGCGGCGTTCCGCTCATTCTCGACGAGGATAAAAGCAAGGATATGTTCGGCGACATAGCAAAAAGCATAGAAAACATAAGGAAGTATACGGATAAAGTATGAATCTTTCGTTGCTTACGTTTCCGACGGTGTCGGATATAATATTTCGCCGCCTTTCGACGCGATCGCTGTGCGAAGCCGCCGCCGAAAACGGGTTGGTCGGATTGGATATGATGGTCGGCGAGGTCAGACTTCACGGCGTGAAGAAACTCGCTAAGCTGCTTCCGGAGTACGGGCTCGATCTGACCTGCCTTATAGCTTACGTGCCGATGACGGAGTTCGACTTTAAGCGCGTGACGAAAAAGACGGAAGCCGCGCTCCGTATCGCGTCCGCGCTGTCCTGCCGCGATATAATGATCGTGCCCATGGGACAGTTCGAGGCGGGCAGGCTCGTGCGGCGGGATAAGGAAAAAATATTCGGTTCGTACGTCCGCGGGTTTTCGCTCGCGCTGTCGTTGTGCGAAAAAGAGGGCGTCCGGCTGTCGTTCGAGGATACTCCGACCTGCCTTCTGCCGCTGTCCGGGACGGAGGAGTGCGGCAGGCTTCTCGGCGAAGTGCCGCGGCTCGGGCTTGTGTACGACACGGCGAATATGCTTGCCTGCGGTTCGGATCCGCTTGCGTTTTACGAGTCGCTCAAAGCCCGCGTTACGCACGTGCACTTAAAAGACGCGGAGTTCGTAAGCAAAGGACAGAACCTTTGCTCGGACGGCAGGTATATGCGCTGCTGCGATTTCGGCAAGGGCGAAGTGGACGTAAGATCGCTCGCTCTCCGCGCGGCAGAAAACAGCGATATTACTATGGCGATAGAGTACACACCGCCGAAAAAGCACGATAAAGCCGCGCATTCGGCGCATATTCGCGCGTTCGTAGATTATTTGCGCGGATAACGCCGTAATTCTCCGCCGAGGCGAATAAATTACATTGACGGAGAAGCCCCGTATAAAGTATAATTATCGACGTAACATTCTGTATATTACGGACGAGAAAACGAAAATGGGGCTTAAAAAATTTTTCAAGAAAAAACTTATGCTCGGCTCGATGAAGAAGCAGCGGACGGGTTCGCCGTTCGACGAGCGCGCAGCGGAGCTGTTCGAAATCACCGATCAGACCGATCCGAATTTCAATAACAGTTATTACGTAACCGCGCACGGCGACGCGCGCGTTTATCTCCGTTACGGCAAGCGCGCCGACGGCAAAGCCGAAGTATGGTTCAAGCTCGTCGGCGACGATTTTACCGCAGTGAGCAGGATCACCGATCCCGCGCCGTCCGACAGCCCCGTGTCCGTAACCTGCGTCGAGCCGGGTTCGAAATGGGAGCACGTTTACCGCGGACCGCTTATCGTGAACGGCGAGGAAGAGGACGCCGAAGTTACGATCGCGTTTACCGGCGCTTCGCCCGTTTATGATTTTTTCACGCACGGCAACGACGAACTTACGGCAAAAGCATATACGGGCGTGAAATGGAACGACGCGTTTTTCGACAGTCTGAAGAAGAATAAGCAGACGCATTACGAGCAGGTCGGTTTCGCCGATATTACGTTCGCCGCGGGCGGAGTCGTCCGTAAATTCGAACGGTTGCCCGCCGTGCGCGATCACTCGTTCGGTCTGCGCGATTGGGCGGGTATGCGCCGTCATTTCTGGTTGGTCGGACTCGCGGACGACGGCGAGTGTTTCAACGTCAGTTCGGTGCATTATCCGTGCGCGGACGAAATTCGCGCGGGCTATTTCTGTTCGGACGGCAAGTACGTTAATTTCGAGGATTATGAGGCGCGCGGCGATATGATTTCGGACGGGCTCGGACCGGATTCGGTCAAAGCGACCGTGACCGATCTGAGCGGAAAGACGACCGAAATCGAGGGCAGACGCACCGACGAAGAAGTTTTTTATATGCAAGGCGGGGCTTATACGGTCAGAGAAGGGCTGGGCGAGTTCGTTGTCCGCGGCAAACAATACAAAGGAATATGGGAGTTCGGTTTCAACGCCGATCCCGAAAAGCGGTCGTAAATGAAAATATATTCACTGTTCGATATACCCGAAGAAGAATTGCCGCGCGTCGGCGGCAAAGCGCGGGGATTATACATATTGCATAAAGCGGGACTCGGGATCGCGGAAGGGTACGTCTTGTCCGACGCGGACTTGAGCTCGGCGGACGAAGCGTGCGAATGGTTCGACGGCTCGGGACTCGTCAACGTAGCCGTGCGTTCGTCCGCGGAAAGCGAGGACGGCAAAGACTTATCCGGCGCGGGTCAGTACGAAACCGCGCTC
The DNA here is from genome assembly GCA_947385185.1 of uncultured Clostridia bacterium. Classification (GTDB taxonomy): domain Bacteria; phylum Bacillota; class Clostridia; order Christensenellales; family Pumilibacteraceae; genus Protoclostridium. The sequence goes on along the minus strand of CANDJX010000015.1, from coordinate 14,345 downwards.
GGCGTGACGAAAGAAACCTTTCGCGACGCGTTTTTGTCCTGCGTTTCGTCGCTGGGCGGCGACCGCGCGATAAAATATTCTTCGGCGTTCGGTAAGACGGATTGCGGCAGAATGAACGTCGTCGTTCAGACCATGGTAAACGCAACCGTCGCCGGCGTGGGTTTTTCGACCGATCCTACGGGGGAAAAAGACTGCGCGCTCATCGAAGCGGTGCGCGGATTGGGCGAATCGCTCGTGAGCGGCACGTCGAAATCGACGCGGTACAGCCTGAAGCGCAACGGCGCGGAATTCGTCGGCGACGGCGTGTTGTCCGCATCGCTTCAGAGCGCCTTGCTCGACGGACTTCTGAAGGCGGAAACCGCGCTCGGCACGGGAGCCGACTGCGAATGGGCGGCGGAAGGGGACAGACTGTACTGGCTTCAGGCGCGACCGATTACGACCGACGACGTACCCGACGAGGACGAGCTTAACTGCGGGCGCGATTTAAGCGGCAGGGTGATAACGTCGTGCAACGTCGGCGAAATGCTTCCGGGCGCGATAACGCCGCTCAGCCTTTCGACTACCATATACGCGCTCGATTACGGCATACGCAATATGCTTGCTCTTGCGGGGGTCATAAAATCGCCCGATTCCATTCCGCCGCAATCGTGCATACTTTCGGTGAAGAACCATTTGTTTATCGACATGACGACGCTGTATTCCATTTCCAAAAACGTAATGATGGCGTCGAAAAAAAGCATCGACCTCGCGATATGCGGCAGAGAACTCGATTACGGCGATACCGCGGAAAAAGCCGCGTCGCCTTTCCGAAAACTCCGCAACGGTATCAGGTATTTCAAAATACTTACCGGCGCGGAAAAATCCAAGAAAAAACTCGTCGCCGCTTCGGAAAAATTCAAGTTTTCGGCGTGCGTAACCGCGGCGGACGTTTACGCCGAAATAGATAACGCGCTTCCCGCCATGTACGAAGCGATGTGGTATCATTACAACACTTCGTCGCATTCGGGCGCGATGAACGGCGCGCTCAATATGGTACTCAAGGATAAAATATCCGATCCGGAGGAGATCAAAGCGAAGGTTGCGGGCACGCTCGAGGGCATAGACGACATCGAGAGCGTCGCAATACTCGCCGATCTGCGCAAGATCGCCGAAGCCGTGTTGGCGGACAGACCGGACGCGCGGGACTTCGGCAAGGACGAACTGGCAGCATACCTGGACGGAGCGACAGGGGAAACGCGCGCCGCAATCGACGCGTTTTTAAGCCGTCACGGTCACCGCGCCATACGCGAAGCCGAACTGCGCAGTAAATCGTGGCGGGACGATAAGGAAGCGTTTTACGGTTATATACGCACCGTGCTTTCGTCGGACGGACGGGAAAAAGAGCGTCCGGCAGACTGGGAAAAGAACACGGAGGAGCTTGCCGCGCCGTTCAATCGTATTGCGCGTAAGGCAATCCGTTTCCTCGTAAAGCAATGCCGCAAAGGCGTGGTGAACCGCGAGTTTTCCAAATCGTATATTATAAAAATAATCGACGCGTTCAAAAAGCGGTACAGGCTTCTTGCCACTCGGCTCGTCGAGGACGGACTTCTTCCCGACGAAGATTGCATATATTTTCTGACGCACGAGGAGATCGGACGACTGATCCGCGGCGAAGGCGCGGGGCTCGTTAAGAAATGTATTGCGCGCAGGCGGCTTCTGCCCGTTCAGAACGCATACGTATTTCCCGACGTGTCGTGCGGCGCGCCTCAGCCCATAGTTTACGAAAGCACGGGCGGGGACGAGTATAAGGGCGATCCCGTCAGCCGCGGGTCCGCCGTCGGCAGGGCGCGCATAGTAAAAAGCGCCGAGGACGCGAAAAAAATCGAGAACGGCGAAATCATGGTGTCGTGCTATACCGACATCGGTTGGTCGCCTTATTATTGCCTGCTTTCGGGACTGATAACCGAAGTGGGATCCGCGCTTTCGCACGGCGCGGTCGTGGCGAGGGAATACGCCTTGCCGCTTGTCGTAAACGTACCATTTGCGACCGAATGTATAAAAAACGGCGATCTGATCTCGCTCGACGCCTGCACGGGCGATATACGCGTGCTCGAACGCGCGGGGCAGACAGCCGCAGAATAAAGGAGCGGATAATATGGAAATTATTGCACAGAGAGTGTTCAATACTCTCTACATCTACCTCGACATCGTTTTCCTGATAGGCTTCTGCGCGTTGCTTATCGTCAAAAAACGGTATCTGACTTTTCTGTTCGCGATCGCGGGCGGAGTGCTGTATATGATCGTGGACTACGGTATCTTTCACCTCGCCATGCACTCGCGTTCGATCGAGGGCGGCGACCTGTTCTGGGTGCTTCTCTGGATGTCCATGAGCTACGGCATTACGAACTTCGCCTGGATATGGCTCTGGATGAGCAAGGATAAACACCTGCTCGAATGGTCTATGCTCATATGGGTATGGTGGATCTGCGCGCCTATGATAGCGAACGTGCTCGGCGCGAATATGCCCGTCGTCAAGATCCAGCGCACGACGAGCGGTTACCACGGTTATATGGCGATCATAATGTTCACGACCTATGCCGCGGCTATCGTTTACAATATATTGCAGAAGAACAAAGAAAAGCGTTTCCCGCTTCTCTGGCTGCTCGCGATAGGCGTGCTCGTTCAGTTCGCATGGGAGTTTTCGCTCCTTATCGGCGGAATACGCAGCGCGGAATTTACGTCGGCATGGGACAAAATAATGACGCTCGTCGTAAATTCTCTGCTCGAAACGAACCTCGGCGCGGTATCGACGTTCTGCGTATTCGTATTCCTGACCTCGCGATTTACCGAGGATCTGAAGAAACGCGATAAAAAAATATCGTTTACCGAACGCATTATAGAGGTCAATCGCAAGAAAGTCCGCGAACAGACCCCCGTAGCCGTAACCGCGGGAACAGCCGAAGCCGCGTCCGCCGCGCTTGCGGAAACCGTAGCGCCGGTTGCGACTGCAATCGAGCCTTCCAAGCCCGTCGCGCCCGAACCCGAGTCCGCGCCGGTTGCAGACGTTACGCCCGAAGTAAAGGGTGAAGCCGCAACGACAGAACCCGTCGCGCCCGAAGCAAAGACCGAAGCAAAAGCGAATAAGCCCAAGTCTACGCGCAACAAGTCCGGGAAATAAAACTGAAATTTTCACTTAACAAAATGCAGGCGCATATTTTGCGCCTGCATTTTCGTATGCTTAAATCCGATATTGCGGCGTTTGCCGTTGGTCATAGATTGCAAAAAATGCTTGTATTCGACTGTGGATTTCTTAGAAGTTTTCTCATCAAACATTTGATTCGCGATAAGTTTTCGGTTACCGAAAAAATCGGTACGAAAGATAATACGGAAGATAATATGGAAGATAATGCGTAAGATGATTGATTTTTAATACGATTTGCGGTATAATTAAATAAATGGGAGATGCGTATGGATAATTATGTTCCGCCTTTCGAAATAACAAACGGTATGTTTGACGCCGCCTCCAAAATAATGGAACGGCTCGGTGAACTTTATGGTGTAAACGAATGGGAAAGATTTCCAAGATTGAGAAAAGTGTCGAGAATAAAGAGTATTCATTCGTCGCTTGCGATCGAAAACAACACTTTGTCAATAAAACAAGTGACTGATGTAATTGCAGGCAAACGTGTTGTCGGTCCCGTCGACGACATTCGTGCCGTAAAAAACGCATTTTCGGCTTATAACGAACTCAATAATATCGATGTATACAGTCTGGACGATCTGCAACGTATTCACGGAATTATGATGAGCGGACTTGTTGCCGAATGCGGTATGATAAGAACGGGCGAAGTAGGCGTTTTCGATACGCAAGGAAATGTAGTGCATATTGCGCCGCCCGCGCAGATCGCGAAAGAAAATCTCGTGCAACTGTTTGATTGGATTAAAAATTCGGAAATACAGATGCTTATAAAATCGAGTGTGTTTCATTATGAGTTTGAGTTTATTCATCCTTTTCGTGACGGAAACGGAAGAATGGGTAGATACTGGCAGACCGCATTGCTGGCTCACTGGAAACCGATATTCAGGTATATACCGATCGAAAGCGTTATAAAGGATAATCAGGAAGAGTATTACAACGCTATAAGAAAATCTACAAGCCAGGGAAAATCGAACGTATTTATTGAATTTATGCTCGACGTTATATTGAAAGCCATAGACGGTATCGCGAACGACGCAGTCGGTCATTATAGTCATTTCAGTGTACAGATAAATAAACTTATGAGCGTTTTGGAAACCTATCCTCAATCTGCCAACGAGCTTATGAATAAGTTGGGCTTGAAATCGAGGGAAGGGTTTCGTAAAAACTATTTGCTTCCCGCAATCGAAGCCGGTATCGTTCTTATGACTGTTCCGGATAAACCGACGAGTAAAAATCAGATGTACTATAAAATATAAGTCGTGTACGATAAGCCGAAAATACTTGAAAGCCTTTGCGTTTTATTGTATAATATGATTGCACAGAATGACGGCGGAGACGAGAATGATATAGCGTAAGTTCGTGCGTATGCCCGGATCGTAAACAAGACAAGGGGGTTGATTATGCTTCACATTGCCGTAATTGAAGATAACCGACAGGACAGGGAGCTCATAGTTTCGTATATTAAGAGGTACGGAGACGAGAACGGCTGCGGTTTTAAGACGACCGGTTTCGATAACGCCGTGACTTTCATCACGAATTACAATCCGGTTTACGACGCGATATTCATAGATATTCAGATGCCGTATATGAACGGAATGGAACTCGCCGGGAAGCTTCGGAAACTCGACAGTTCTGTTTTGATAGTGTTTATTACCAATATGTCTAATTTTGCGATAAACGGATATGCGGTTGACGCCGTGGATTTTATCGTCAAACCCGTATCATATAATAATTTTGCGGCAATGATGTCTAAGGTTATGAAACTTTCCGCTTTTTTTGCAAACGAAATTATGCTCAGAACGCAGGAAGGCGGACGGCGGCTGAAAACGAACGAGATCAGATTCGTCGAAATCATGGATCACAAACTGATTTATCATACCGATAAAGAGGATATAGAGATATGGGGGACGTTGAAAGATCAGGAAATCAAACTGGAAAACAGCGGTTTTGCCAGGTGTAATAATTATTGTCTTGTAAATCTTAAATATATCGACAGAATCCGCGGCGGCTGTCTCGAAATCGGCGACTGCAAGATTCCGCTTACCCGTACGCGTAAGAAAGAATTTATGACAAAGCTCGTCGAATTTTACGGCGATACGTTTTAGGAGCGTAAAATGTGGCGTATTATTCTTGACGAATACCGCAATCTTATCGCGCTTATCGTAATAGTCATGTTATTGACCGTTCCGTACATGCAGAAACGCAAAGGTTACGTTCCGAGACTGATAATCGGAACCGCAGCCTGTTTTGCGCTCGTCCTGCTTTACATTCCTCTGCATGAGCTTCTTGTCGCAATCGATAGCGACGCTGCCGTAGTAGTATTGTCGGTGACATGGTATCTGTTCGTCGTATGTCTGGTCGGCGGGCTTGTCTTACTGTGTTATGAGGTGAATTTTACCGAGCTGGCGTGGATAATGATCACCGCGTACGCCGTGCAGCACATAGTATATGTCGTCGCCGTCGAGTTTGTGTTTTTCGGACTGCTTGGCGACGGACGCAATCTGTGGGGTCAGGTCGGTATGTCTGTACTTGTCGCCGCCGTAATCTATCCGATAGTATTTTTGCTGTTTGTCCCGAATATGCGGAAACGCGAGCATTTATATTTCAGAAACAGCTGGCAGAACGCGCTTGCGCTTATGAGTTTTTTCGTCGTATTTTTCGCAACGACGTTCGTAAATCAGTCGGGAGCGCGCGGCGACGGTAATAATATAATAAGTATGATTTCGGATTTCGCGAACTGTCTTTTCGTTATAATAGTGCAGTACGTCAGTCTTCGCACCGCGCGGATGAAGCGGGAAAAAGAGGCGCTCGCCATACAGCTCGAAAACGAAACCAAGCGGTACGAATCGTTCAGAAACGCAGTCGAGTATATCAACGTGAAGTGTCACGATCTGAAATTCGAGCTTGCTTCCGCGCAGCGCTCGGGCGGTATCGATACCGAGCGTTTCGACGAAATCACGGAAAATATAGCCGTATACGAGTCGTTTGCCAAAACCGGGAATGCAGTACTCGACGCGCTTCTTACCGATACTAATTTCATATGTAAAAACAACGGTATATCTTTCTCTTGCATGGCGGACGCGTCCGGGTTCGGCACTATGAAGAACGAGGATATATACTGTATTTTCGGAAATATACTCGAAAATGCAATCGACTACGTCAGGACGGTGGCAGACAAGGATAAAAGATTTATCAGATTATTCATAAAGTCGCAGGGCGATATGAAGATCGTACATCAGGAAAATTATTTCGACGGGAAGCTTTTATTGTCCGGGGGGGGGTTGCCTTTAACCACTAAACCGGATACGATAAATCACGGATACGGTATGAAAAGTATAAAACGCACCGTGGAAAAGTACGGCGGTAAAATGTCCGTGACTGCGGAAAACAACTTGTTCAAAATGGATATTGTCATAACGGAATAAACGGATTCTGTCAATATTTAAGATTATTATCTCTTTTTTGCCCCCTGTAAGGGACGGAAAAGAGATTTTTTTATTTTGCGGAGTAAAAGATGTCGGTTGCGTAATGATTTTTGCATAGTACGAAAGACTTATTGAAATCGTCCGTTTTATGTGCAAGAATGATTGTACTAAATTTACGGAGGTAAATACATGAGGAAAATCAGGACAAAACTGTTGGCGTTCCTGCTTGTCGTCGCGATGTCGATAGGCGTGATCGTCATGCTCACGGCTTGCGGTGGCGGAGTCGAATTCGCGGGTACCTGCGAAATCAACGGCGAGACGTACAACGTTACTCTGAGCTGTAAAAAGGAGAACGGCGAATTCTCAATGAAGATCAAAGAGATACCCGAACTCGAACTGACAGGCGATGTCGAATACGACGAAGCCAAAGGGTTCCGGTTTACGTTTACGGACCAGAACGATACCATTAAAGTGCCCGTTTACGACGCCGATACGAATACTTTTTCTTTTGCGTATACTCTCGTTCTCGGCGACAAGTACGGCACAGGAAACGTAAAGCTGTCGTATAAGGACGAAGCCTTTACGCCGGGCGGAGAAACGTTCTTCGAACCCGTTGTGTTCTATGCGTTCGATCCGGACGTAGGCAATTTCGGTATGACTACCTGCGAGGCATATCTGTATCTGTACGAGGACAATACGTTCGTGATCAACGCGTCGTGTCCTTTGACCGCGGCAAATTCGGCTTACGGTACATACGTCTACGATGCGACGAACAATAAATACGTGCTTACGTACGACAGCGGAATGCCGAGCGGCATGGGTTATATAAGCGTATCCGGCAGACAGCCTTCCGACACGGAAGCGATCTATAACGCCGAAAAGGGCGCGTACGAAATGACGATATATTATAATCTCGGACTTACGTCTACGCTCAAACTTTCTACCGTATACGAACAAGGAGTACAAAATGACTAAGACAAAAAAACTTGTAACGGCAATAGTATTATACGTCGTAATAGCGATAGTGGTTGCGGCTCTTATAGCGGGGACGGTGGTAACGAGCATCTATTTCGATCTCGTAACGCAGTTCTTCGGCGAAAAGACGTATAAAGTAGTCGACGAAAACGGCAATACCATAGACATCGATTATTATAAAAGCGATTACAGAGCGCTTAAGGATCTGCAGGCGTACGAAGCTGAGCTTGCAGAGCAGATACAATCCGAGGGCTCGGTACTTCTGCGGAATAACGGCGCTTTGCCGCTCAAAAAGAGTCCGAAGGTGACGATCCTCGGCGTCGGCTCGTCCGAAGCCAACTTCCTTTACGGCGGAGGCGGCTCGGGTGCGATCGACACCAAATACAGCCCCAATCTGAAAGAGGCGTTCGAGGGCGCGGGTTATACCGTCAATCCTACGCTGTGGACGTTCTACAAAAGCGGCGCGGGCAAGTCGGGCAGCGAAGTGGCGCGTTCGGCTTACTCGGCGACGGAGACCGGCTCGTTCTCGTCGTATCACGACGCGGCGATAGTGGTCATAAGCAGAGCGGGACAGGAGAGCGCGGACCTTTCCACGGGTATAGACCGCAACGGCAATCCGCTCCCGAATCATGCGCTCGAACTTACCGCAAACGAACTCGACCTTGTCAGAATGGCGAACGAGAATTTCGATAAAGTCATAGTCGTGCTCAATACTATGAACGCCATGGAACTCGGCACGCTCGAAAACGGCGATACCGCCGTCGACGCCGTGCTCTGGGTAGGCGCGGGCGGACAGGTCGGACTGAACGCGATCCCCAAAGTGCTTGACGGTACGCTTACCCCGTCGGGCAGGCTCGTGGATACGTACGCGTACGACGCTTTCTCTTCTCCCGCGATGCAGAACTTCGGCACGTTCACGGTAAACGGCGCGCCGTCGACCGGCTCGCGCAGTCGCACGCAGTACGTTGCGTACGCCGAAGGCATTTACGTAGGATACCGTTACTATGAAACGCGTTATTACGACGCAGTGACCGACGCCGCTTCCAAAGCGACTTCGACGGCAGGAGCGTTCGCATCGGCGGGCGGATGGAAATACGCCGAAGAAGTACAGTATCCGTTCGGTTACGGACTGTCGTATTCCGAATTCGAATATTCGGATTTCGAAATGACCGAAAAAGCCGACGGCTTCGACGTTTCCGTCAAGGTGACGAATAAGTCGGATACGAAAGACAAAGCGGTAGTACAGATTTATATGCAGTCGCCGTTCACCGGGAACGACAAAGATCACGGAGTGGAAAAGTCCGCGATCGAACTCGTCGGCTTCGGAAAGACGAAAGAAATAGGAAAGAACGGCAGCGATACCGTTACCGTCAACGTTCCCAAAGAGCTTATGCGCGCCTGGGATTCCGAAGCGAATAACGGCAAAGGCGGATATATCGTAGACGCCGGTCAGTATTATTTCGCATTCGGTACTGACGCGCACGACGCGCTCAACAATATTCTCTCAAAGCAGGGAAAGAGCGCATCGGACGGTATGACCGGAAACGGCAACGCCGCATTCGTCGGAACGTACACGCAGAATGCCCTCGATTCGACGACGTATAACGTCGGCGCGGACGGCAAGCAGATCGAAAACCGCTTCGGCGATATCGACCTTGCTACGTACGATCCCGACTATACATATCTGTCGAGAACGGACTGGGAAGCGACCTGGCCGGCAAAGGCAGGGGAAATGACGATTACGGAGACCGACGATCTGTACAAGGTTCTTTACAACGACGTGTTCGACGTTGTACCGACCGACGCGACCGCGACCGTTCCTGCCACGGGAACGACGTCGGACGAATACGGTACTCTTGCGCTCGTGTCGCTTATGAACGTCGATTATGCCGATAAAAAATGGGACGCGCTCGTATCTCAGATGACTGCCGCCGAACAGGAGACTCTGTTCAGAGTCGGCGGTTATGCAACAAAACTTATGGAGTCGGTTTCCAAACCGGCTACGGTGGATAAGGACGGTCCCGCAGGCATTTCGGCAAGTCTTGTCGGCGGCGCTGGCGCGTTCGGCTATCCCATCGAAGTCGTTATCGCAAGCACCTGGAATGAAGAACTTGCCGAAGAAGTAGGTGATTGCGTAGGCGAGGACGGCTACTGGACGGGCGTATCCGGCTGGTACGCTCCTTCGATGAATACGCACAGAACGCCTTTTGCCGGAAGAAACTTCGAGTATTACAGCGAAGACGGTTTTATCGGCGGCGTTATGGGCGCGGCAACCGTAAAAGGAGCGCAGTCCAAGGGCGTATACTGCTATATGAAGCATTTTGCTTTCAACGATCAGGAATCCGGACGTAACGGGATCATGACGTTCACGAACGAGCAGGCGGCGCGCGAGATATATCTCCGTCCTTTCGAATATACCGTCCGCGACGGCGATTGTCGTGCGGTCATGGTTGCAATGAACCGTATGGGACCCGTGTGGGTCGGCGCGCATAAAGGACTTATGACCGATACTCTCCGCGACGAGTGGGGATTCAAGGGTATGTCGATTACCGACCAGGCGAGCACGGGCGGATACTACCCGTATAAGACCGCTCTTATAAACGGACTCGATATGATGCTCAATACGAACAATACGCTCTGGGCGTTGCCGGACGGATTCGCCGAAGACGCAACGTATATGACGGCTCTCCACCGCGCAAACAAGAATATACTTTACACCGTCGTGCACAGTAACGCCATGAACGGCATATCCGTAAACGGCAGGATTGTTCCGAACGTACCCGCATGGCAGTGCTGGCTTATCGTCCTTGACGTCGTGCTCGGACTTGCTTCGGTCGCAGGATTGTTCTTCGTGACCTGGTGCCTCGTGCTCGGAAAATCCTTGTGCAAAAAAGCAGTAAAATCCAAATAAATACAAATAAAATCAAAACTTTTCGGATTTATTCTTTGAATTAAAAACGGTACCCGGGGTCTTTCACGACTTCGGGTACCGTTTTTGAAAATCTGGAGCGGATGACGAGGCTCGAACTCGCAACCCTCAGCTTGGGAAGCTGATGCCATACCGTTAGGCCACATCCGCGTAACTTCGGATATTATACACCCGTTGCGGAAAAAATGCAACCGATTATCGGCGATATGCGAATTTTTATGTTTTGCTTTATCCACGGCGGCGGCAAAAGTTGACAATGCCGGCGTAAAGTAGTAAAATATTCCAAAAACATTCAAAGGAGACAGTAATGGCATTAAAGCAATTCAAAGCCGAGAGCAAGCGGCTGCTTGATCTCATGATCAACTCCATTTACACCAACAAAGAAATATTTTTGCGCGAGATAATCTCGAACGCGTCGGACGCGATCGACAAACTGCATTTTGTTTCGCTTACCGATTCCGCCGCCGCGCGTACGTTCGAGATCCGTATCGACGCGGACAAGAGCGCGCGCACGCTTACCGTTTCGGATAACGGTATAGGCATGACCGCCGCAGAGCTCGAGAGCAATCTCGGTACGATCGCAAAGAGCGGTACGCTCGATTTCAAGCAGAAGAACGCGAAAGCCGGCGAAGAAACGGACAGCTTGATAGGTCAGTTCGGCGTAGGTTTTTATTCCTGCTTCATGGTTGCCGACGAGGTTACCGTAATTTCCCGCAAGTACGGCGAGGACGCCGCGAACAAGTGGACGAGCAAGGGCGTCAGCGGTTATACGATCACGGACGCGGAGCGCGAAACGAGCGGCACGACGGTCGTTCTTTCGCTCAAAGCCGACGACGACGTCAAGTATTCGGATTATCTCGAAGAATATACTTTGCGCCGTCTTATAAAGCATTATTCGGATTATATCCGCTATCCCATAATCATGCGCGTGGAAAAGACCGTGCCGAAAAAAGAGGGCGAGGGCAACGAAGTGGAAGTGTCGGACGAAACGCTCAATTCCATGGTTCCGATCTGGAAACGCAAAAAAGGCGAAGTGAAAAAGGAGGAGTACGAAAGTTTCTACGCAGACAAGTTTTCCGACTACAATCCGCCCGCGCGCATAGTGACGGCGAGCATCGAAGGCGCGGTGAACTATAACTGTCTGCTGTTCATTCCGAGCGAACCGCCGTACGACTATTTCACTAAAGCGTACAAGCGCGGGCTGCAGCTGTATTCGAGCGGCGTGCTCATTATGGACAACTGCGAAAAACTCCTGCCCGACTACCTCGGTTTCGTCCGCGGTATAGTCGACTCCGCCGACCTGTCGCTCAACATTTCGCGCGAAATGCTTCAGCACGACAGACAGCTTTCCGAGATCGCAAAGAGTCTGGAAAAGAAGATACTGTCCGAGCTCGGTAAATGGCTTAAAGAGGACAGGGAAGCGTACGAAAAATTCTTCGGCAAGTTCGGTCAGACGCTCAAGTTCGGTGCGTACGAGAGTTTCGGCGCGAAGATACCTCAGCTCAAAGACCTGTTCGTATATTATTCGACCGAGGGCAAGTTCGTCACGCTCAAAGAGTACGTAACCGGCATGAAAGAGGGGCAGAAGGACATTTATTACGCCGCGGGTTCGGACGTTACGACGCTCGGCAGTCTGCCGCAGGTCACCGCCGTTACCGCCAAAGGATACGCCGTTCTGCTCATGACCGACAACGTGGACGAATTCGTCGTCAAACTAATGGATAAGTACGACGAAAAAGCGCTCAGGTCGGTTTCGTCGGACAAACTCGACATCGAAACGGACGAAGAAAAGAAGGCGAACAAGGAAAAAGCCGATTCGTCCAAAACCCTGCTCGACGAAGTAAAGACCGCGCTCGGCACGAACGTGACCGAAGTGCGCCTGTCCAATATGCTCGGTGAATATCCGTCCGGACTGACCGCAAAAGGCGAGCTGTCCATCGAAATGGCGAAAGTGCTGTCTGCAATGCCGGGCAACGAGAAGATCCGCGCGCAGTACGTGCTTGAACTCAATCCCGCGCACCCGATGTTCGCGCTTGCCGAAAAATTGCTCGCCGAGGACAAACCGAAGTTCGGTCGGCTGTGCGTTCTGCTGTATACCGAAGCCATGCTTACCGTCGGGATCAATCCCGAAAATCCGTCCGAGTTCGTAAAGCTCATAAACGAATTCGTATCATAAACGGAAGCGTATACATCGCGTGATACGGGCTGCGTGCGTTTCGGCGACTCGGTCATGTACGCTTAGTACAATCCCTTCGTTGTTACCTGTCTGACGCGCGTCTACGTTCCCGTGGCGCGCGGTAGGCGCCCGTAATTTAATTTTTGGAGGTATATATGAAAGTATTGCTCGTAAACGGAAGCTCGCGCCCGAACGGTTGTACGTCGGTTGCGCTCGGCGAGGTCGCACGCGCGCTCGGCGGAGAGGGGATCGAAACGGAAACGTTTTTCATCGGCAATAAGCCTATGTCCGACTGTATAGCCTGCCGCAAGTGCCGCGAACTCGGCAAATGCGTGTTCGACGACGCGGCAAACGAACTAGTGGCAAAAGCGGCGGAATGCGACGGCTTCGTATTCGGTTCGCCCGTGTATTATTCGCACCCGTCTGCCCGGCTTCTGACCGTTATGGATCGGGCGTTCTATTCGGGCGGCAAAAATTTCTTTCGGAAGCCCGCCGCCGCAGTCCTTGCCGCGCGCCGTGCAGGTTCGGTCGCATCTATGGACGTGATAAACAAATATTTTTCGATATGCTCGATGCCTGTCGTGTCGTCTACGTACTGGAATCACGTATTCGGAACGCAGCCCGAAGAAGTCGCGTCGGACGCCGAAGGCATGATGACGATGTATAATATCGGCAAAAATATGGCGTGGATATTGAAGTGTATCGACGCGGGCAGAAAGGCGGGAGTGACCGCGCCCGAAAATAAAAAGATCACGACGAATTTCATAAGATAATAAAGGCTATAATAAAGCGAACGACCCGGATGTTTCCGGGTCGTTCGTGCAAATCGGACGAATAATAAAGATTCGATCTTTTTACATTACAGCATTTGTTCGAGTGTGTATAAGCGCATTGAAGAAGGGAAGTAAATCAAATAAATAAAGTCTTTGAAACTTCCGTCGTCGCGGGGAAACTGTCCCGTATATTTCCAACAGTATTCTTTTTCCCAATCGGGACGCCATTCTTCGGGCACGGTTTTGTCCCCGTGCTCCAGCCATTCGAAAATATATTCCGCGCCGTTTTCGGGCTTTTCGCTCTTTTCGTGATTGAAATCTTCAAGAAGCGCCGTCGGTTCTTCGTTTAACTTAAATACGCGATACTCCTCGCCGTCGCTCGGAAAACCGAAAGTCGATACAAAATATTCGAGTTCCATATTCTCGGGCAGGGTTATATTCCAGCGCGACAGCATGACCTCTTGAATCGTCGATCGTTCGAGGGGCTTGAAAAACAATGCTATGCGCAATATAACCAACGCGATTATTATTATCGTCACAGCCCCGAAAAGCACTAATGCGAAATGAGATTTTTTCTTTTCCATTTTATTCTCCATTTATGCTTATATAACATTATTCATAATGCGCAACGTTGACTATTCTTTTTCATTTTTTCGATTCTCCTTTTTTTGAAATGATATATAAAGTATAATTATAATATAACACATTGTTGCGTTTAAGTCAATAAATTTTCGATTAACTATATGCACCGTTTTTTGGTGGTTTTACAGTTGTGATTGTGGCGCAAATTGTGATTAATTTACGCGAGCAAAAAATGAAATACAATGCGTTTTCACAATATTTAATGCGACGGCTTCGTATTCGGTTCGCCCGTGTATTATTCGCACCC
>CANDJX010000014.1 GCA_947385185.1 uncultured Clostridia bacterium | reverse complement strand
AGAAGAACGCCACTTACAAGGATAAGGAAGGCAAAGAAAAGACTGCGGTCAATTTTTATGTTCAATGCGGCAACGTGTTCGTACCGGTAGACGTGAAGTATTTCGCGGACAAGACTACCGGCATGGATCCTCGGTACCGTGAGCGTAAAGTCTGTATGAGCGCGTTCGCCGAGGAATTCCCCGAAAAGGCTTCGGCAAACTGACGTCATACCTCATTACTCGTTACGCGGGGCGAGTATAAATAATCCCGCATTATGCGGCGAACCGTAGGGGTCGAATTGCTTAAGCGATTCAAAAGGGTCGGGTCAGTTCCGGCACGTCGCTCCATTACCAAAATAACGGGACTTGAGTCCAAAGGAGGTGATAATATGTCAGTACAGGTAATAAACAAAAACGGCAAAACGGTTACGCTTCTGAATCCGTCCGAAAAAGGTCGTAAGTATGCGGCGGAGCTGAAGCACGGGATCAAGTGCACAAACGATCACAAGATCAAGCGTATGCCGGACGGTTCGAAAATCGGTTTGGGCGACGCGGAGCGCGCATACCGTGCGGGTTATCTCGACGCACGGAAAGACAGCGCGAACTGTTGGAAAGCACAACAGAAAAAAGCCTATACTAATACAGGTACGAGAAAAAAGAAGTAAATGGACGATCAGGCGGTAATCAGACAGGTAATAGAATTGCTGTCGTCGCTCGTGAATGACGACGGTCAAACTTTCGGCGAATTTCTCGTGTCGTGGTATGAGAAGTATAAAAAGCCGAAGCTCAAGCCGAATACGATCTACAATATGGATCGGTATATTGCACGTATCGTTGCTTCGGACGTCGGTAATACTTCGCTTCTGAAGCTCGACGGTGAAAAACTGCAGGATTATCTCGTAAACAATTTTTCCGGCAATACGCGTAAAAAGATGTATCTTGTTTTACACGGCTGTCTGGACAAAGCTGTCCGATTGCGCAAGCTGTCGTATAATCCGCTGTTATCCGTCGAGCTTCCGGCGCATAAGCCGAAGCATTACCGTCCGCTCGAGTTCGAAGAGCAAAACCGTATCTTCTATTATTACGAACACCCGAAAGAATTCTATAACTGGCTGTCGATCACTCCGGTATACTTCGCGCTGTTTCGGTTCATGTGCTGTACGGGCTTGCGTATCGGCGAGTTCCTTGCGTTGGATCTTAACAAAGACATCGATCGGGACGAGAATGTAATTATCGTAAGCAAGAACAAGGACGCGCGTACCGGGCGCATACTGACGCCGAAGACGGCGACGAGCGAACGGCGCGTACCGTTTCTTCCGGAGTTGTATTCGACGATCAAGCTGCTTAAAGGTCACGGGTTTTCGTACGAGTCGATCAGGCAGCATTTCGACCGTGTGTATAAACGTCTGAAAATAACGGGCGCGAACATACATTCGTTCAGACACACGTTTGTTTCGATGTGCTACGCCGCGGGCATACCTGCAAAGAACATACAGGAAGCCGTCGGTCATGCGGAGATCGGAACGACGCTTAACATCTATACGCACATACTGAAGAAAGGCACGTCGCCTTTATACGAGTATGTAAAAAAGCTCAGAGGGTTGACCGGCTGATTTTTTACGCTTAAGAATCATCCGGTCTACCCCCCCCCGAAAGGGTCACGAGCAACAAAAAAATAGTGATTTTTGTCTATAAAATGGTCGTAACATAACAAAAAAGAGCCTTTTCAGACTCTTTTATGGAGCTACTGGGCGGACTTGAACCGCCGACCTGCTGATTACGAATCAGCTGCTCTACCAACTGAGCCACAGTAGCATATTTATTTATCTTTTTTTCGTTTTCAAGTCGATTCGTGATTACGAATACTCGCTTCGCTCGTGGCGTTCGCGCTTCGCGCTCGGCTGAGCAGCTGCTCTACCAACTGAGCCACAGTAGCATATTTATTTATCTTTTTTTCGTTTTCAAGTCGATTCGTGATTACGAATACTCGCTTCGCTCGTGGCGTTCGCGCTTCGCGCTCGGCTGAGCAGCTCGCTCTGCCAACTGAGCCACGGAAACATATTTTTTTTGTTTTTTACTTTGTTTCAAGCCGAACCACGGAAACATATTGAATCAAGAAACGTAATATGCGTTTTTCGAACGCTTTGATATAATATCATTTTTGCGGATAATTTGCAAGCGTTTGAGGGTACATTTTCGCATACCTGACAAAAAAACTCTATAATATATAATCGGACTGTTATCCGCGGTTTATTTTTTTAATCACAATGAAAAAAGAAAACACCTTCAAGAGCCTTAAACAGAATAATAATCGGTTTATTTTTCCCGAACCGCAAACAAAAAAACCTCCCGGATCGATCCCGGAAGGTTTTATAACGTATCGGATATGAAATTACTTCATTTCTGCGGTAGCGCCGATTTCCTTGAACTTTGCGATCATTTCGTTCGCAGCGTCCTTGGAAACGCCTTCCTTGACGGTCGAAGGAGCGCCGTCAACGAGAGCCTTAGCCTCGCCGAGTCCGAGACCGGTGATTTCACGAACAACCTTGATGCAAGGAATCTTGTTCGCGCCGGCGTTCGTAAGAACGACGTCGAATTCGGTCTTTTCTTCTGCGGCGGGAGCAGCGGCTCCGCCTGCAGCGGGAGCGGCTACTGCCATAGCGGCAGCGGATACGCCGAATTTCTCCTCGATTGCTTTAACGAGTTCATTGAGCTCCATAACGCTCATTTTCTCGACTTCTTCAACGATTTTTGCTATATCAGCCATTTTATTTAATCTCCTTGGAAAATTTCCTATAAATTTTGGTTTTATGCGGCTATGCCGCAAGTCTGTTTACGCCGACTTTTTCGCGACTTCGCTGATAACGACGGCGAGGTTGCGCATGGGCGCGGTGAGCAGTCCGAGAAGCTGCGACAGCAGAACGGGCTTCGGAGGGATGCTCGCAAGCACCTGAATTTCCTGTATGCTTGCCGCTTTACCCTCGATAACGCCGCCTTTAAGCGCGAGCATTTTCGTCTTGGCGCCGTTGTCGACGGCGACTTTTGCGCCCGCCACGGTGTCCTCGTAAGAGAAAGCCACGGCGGTAGGTCCTTCGAACACTTTCTCGAAACCGGTCAGACCGCATTTCTCGAACGCGCGAAGAAGTATCTTATTCTTGATAACTTTATACTCCACGTTGTTTTTTCTCATTTCGACGCGGAGCGCGGTATCCTGCTCGACGGTAAGTCCGCAATGGTTGACGAGCACGACGCTTTTTGCTTTCTTGATCTTTTCGGCGACTTCGCCTACCAACGCTTCCTTTACCTCGATGATAGCTTTACTTGCCATATTGTACGTTTAACCTCCTTTTGCCGGGCTTGAAACCCGACAGGATTATTAAAAGCCCCGACGGACTTGTCGGGGCCTTGCAGTGTTTATAACGGCTGTATGCGCCGTTAGTAAGCAATTGTAAGTTTCTGCCTCGACGAGCCCCGTAAAACGGATTTAAGGTCATGCGACCGCTTGTTTCTTTGACAAAATTAAATTATATTCTGTGAGCGACTTTGATGCCGGGTCCCATGGTTGCCGCAAGCGTTACACTCTTGATGTAAACGCCTTTTGCCGCCGCGGGCTTAGCCTTTACGATAGCGTCCATAAGCGTCTGATAGTTCTCGAGCAATTTATCCTTGCCGAACGACTTTTTGCCGATCGGGCAGTGAATGATCGCGGTCTTATCCAGACGGTACTCGACCTTACCTGCTTTGGCGTCCTTGACAGCTTTTGCAACGTCCATGGTAACGGTGCCGGACTTAGGCGAAGGCATAAGTCCTTTAGGTCCGAGGATACGCGCGACGCGTCCCATCTGCCCCATCATATCGGGAGAAGTAACGCACACGTCGAAGTCGAGGAAGTTATCCGACAGTATTTTCTGTATTATTTCTTCCGCGCCGACGATGTCCGCGCCCGCAGCCGTAGCCGCGTCCGCTCTCTCGCCCTTTGCGATAACGAGAACTCTGACTTTCTTACCCGTACCGTTCGGAAGAACGACGGTGCCGCGCACCTGCTGATCCGCCTGACGGGGATCCACGCCCAGACGGACGTGAAGCTCGATCGTTTCGTCGAATTTCGCTTTCGCGGTCGCGATAGCGTTCTCGACGGCGACGCCCGGGTCGTATGCTTTCTTTACGTCTACTTCTGCGATCGACGCTTTATAATTCTTACCGAGTTTCATATAACGCGCCTCCCTTAGTCCTCTACGGTAACGCCCATAGAGCGCGACGTGCCTTTGACCTTGCTGATCGCTTCTTCATGACGGCCCGCATTAAGATCGGGGAGCTTGGTTTTCGCTATTTCTTCCACCTGAGCTTTGGTAAGCTTGCCGACCTTATCCTTGTTGGGCTTAGCCGAACCCGAATCCACACCGAGCGCCTTTTTGATAAGTACGGCGGCGGGCGGAGTCTTCATGATGAAAGTGAAACTTCTGTCCGAATAGATACTGATCACCACGGGGATGATCATGCCTTCCTGATTTCTGGTCTTTTCGTTGAATTCCTTGGTAAAGCCGGGTATGTTTATACCGTGGGGACCGAGGGACGAACCGACGGGCGGTCCCGGGGTGGCTTTGCCTGCGGGAAGCTGTAACTTAACGACCGCTTGCAATTTTTTTGCCATTGTTTTTTTGCTCCTTATATAATTTCTTATATAATCGCGGTGATAACGAGCGAATGCTCTCCCGAATTATACTGTTTTTCAGTCCTCTGCCACAGGTTCGATCTGATACAGTTCGAGATCCACAGGGGTCTGACGTCCGAACATCGATACGGTCACGCGGCATTTCTGATTCTCCGCGTCGAGCGTTTCGATCTGTCCGACGAAATCTTCGAGCGGTCCCGCAATGATCTTGACGGTATCGCCGATATTGTAGTCCGTTTTTGCAACGACTTTTTCCAGGTGCATTCTCCTGATCTCGTCGTCGGTAAGCGGAAGCGGACGACCCTGCGGACCGACGAAACCGGTCACGCCGCGGGTCTGAGTAATGATATGCCACATGCTGTTGTCGTAATCCATTTTAATGAGTACGTAGCACGGGTACATTTTGCGCTTGACAAGTTTTTTCTTGCCGTTCTTCTCTTCCAGTACTTCTTCCATGGGAATGGTGATTTCGAAAAGCCTGTCCGTAAGGTTATTCTTTTCAAATACCATTTTAAGGTTCATCTCCACCTGATTCTCATATCCGGAATAAGTATGAAGAACGTACCATTTTGCGTTTTCGTTTCCCATGTTATCGAATATCCTTTTTGCCCTTCGATTTTACGACTTTGTAAACAATCACGCCTGCGACTGCGGCGACCACGAGAACGATAGCTACGACGAGCGCGGCGATCTGAGCCGCACGGAAATAAATATCGTTATTGGTCACGACGCTGAAAAGTTCGCGGTGAATAAAACCGAGCAAGCTGTCCACGCCGATAAGCACCACAAGAAAGATAAGCGATATGACGAGAACGGCTCCGAGGCGCTTCATGGTCTGACCGAAAGTCGGCCAGCTTACCTGCTTGAGTTCCCCGAACGTCGCCACAATGGGATTGATCTTCTTGGGCTTGTTTTCTTTATTATCCTTAGCCATTCCGAAACTCCTTATTTGGTTTCTTTATGAACAGTATGCGTCTTGCAGAACTTGCAATACTTCTTAAGCTCGATACGATCGGGATCGTTCTTCTTGTTCTTAAAAGAATCGTAATTCCTCTGCTTGCAGACCGTGCAGGCAAGAGTTATTTTGTTTCTGCTGGTGTTAGCCATGTCAGCCTCCGTAGTTTTACGCCGCCGCGTTTTCACGGGATAGGCGCATTAAAAAGAGCACCTCGCCATATAAGGTGCTTATGTATATTACCAAAACCGCGACTGTATGTCAAGCATTTTTTTGTAATTTTATATATTTTCTTTTTTCATTATTATGCGACCGCGCATAATTTCGACCGATTCCGCTACGGATATATCGCAACGACTTGATAATAAAGAAAGTATCGCAATTTACCTCGAAATATACATAAACAGGCAGGGATTTATCGAATTTCGAACAAAAAAGTTATAAAAAAGAGTTGAGTTTATGAAAAGTTTATATTATACTATATACAAACAAGGAGGATATACGGAAAAAATGTATACTTTGACTTCGGACAGCGCGATCGACGTATTCCGCTCCAAAGCGGATGAACTCGGGATATACATAATCCCGCTTACGTACACGGTGGACGGAAACACCATAGAAGATTTCGCCGAAAACGAAAACGAATATAAAAAATTCTACGACGACCTGAAAAACGGTTCCATGCCGGTCACGAGTCAGATCAATCCGTTTTCGCACGAAGAATTCTGGGAAAAGATCTACGCCGAGAACAGGAACGACATAGTGCACCTTACGCTTTCGAGCGGACTGTCTCAGACTTACGCGTCTGCGTGCAAGGCGGCGCAGAACTTCAAAGAGAAACACCCCGAAGCAAATATTTATATAGTAGATTCGCTCGGCGCGACGCAGGCGGAAACGCCGGTGCTCGAAAAAGCCATAGAACTGCGCGACGCGGGCGTAGGCGCGGCTGAAGCCGCCGAAGCGCTCTCCGCATACGCGCACCGCATTCAGGTTTATATCATAGTAGACGACCTGTTTCATCTCAAACGCGGCGGACGCATAAGCGCGGCAAGCGCGGTAGTCGGCTCGGTCATGGGGATAAAGCCCATAATAGTTTTCGACGACGCGGGTAAACTTGCGACGTACAAAAAGCCGCTCGGCTGGAAAAAAGCGCTCAAAACGGTGCTCGACCATATCGAAGAATACTGCCCCGACCCCGCGGGTAAAAAAATCTGGCTTGCGCACGCGGACTGTATCGAAAAAGCCGAAGAAACCAAAGCCGCGATACAAAAGCGGTTCGGTTCCGAAGTTCAGATCGGTTGGATCGGACCTGTCATCGGCTCGCACATCAACCGCGGTACGATAGGCGTGGTTTTCGAAGCAAACAGCCGTCTTAATATAAAGGCATAAAAATCGTTATAGATATTCCACGTTATTTGAAAAGGTTTACCGCAACATGAGGTAAACCTTTTTTTGCGGCGGTTTCTTACGTCTGAGACCTGAACTTACGCCGCGTCGCTTCTCCGCCCCGTAGATGCCGTTCGGAAAGATTGAGTTCGAGCACGGCGCGCACCGACGATGCGAGCGCGGGATTTATTCGGGCAAGTCTTTCGGTGACGTATTTGTGAACGGTTGATTTCGCCATCGAAAAATGTGCCGCCGCCGCGCGCACGGTTGCTCCTGTGGTCGCTATGTATTCCCCGAGTCTTACTGCCATGTCGTCATAAAATTTACTCATAATCGTATATATGACGAATCGCGGCATAAAATGACATAACGATACGTTTATTTCATAGATAAAATACGCATACTGAAATTCATGAAATAATTTTAAGAACAGATTTTCCGCAAACGCTTTATAAAGATTTGACATAGCTATAACGTCGTGTTATAATCGACATATGTCGGAAATAAGGAGAAAATCATGCCGCGTACCAAACGATCCCGGATTATATGCGAAAAACCGTATTGTACAAAATTTTCGCCCGACGGTGCGGCCACGTCCGATACGGTAAATTTGACGCTGGACGAATATGAAGTTATAAGGCTGGTGGATTTAGAGAAATCTACGCACGAAGAATGTGCAAACCGGATAGGCGTTTCGCGCACTACAGTTACGGAAATATACGAAACTGCCCGATACAAAATCGCCGACGCTATCGTAAGCGGGAAAATTTTATCGATAAGCGGAGGAAGCTACGTAATATGCGACGGCATCGCCTGCGGCTGTAAACGGTGTAAGCGAAAAAATCCGACGGAAATAAAAAACGATCTTATAAAAAAAGGAGATAATATTATGAGAATTGCGGTAACGTATGAAAACGATCGGGTGTTTCAACATTTCGGGCATACCGAAAAATTTATGATTTACGACGTGCAGGACGGCAAGATCGTCGGCAAAAAGCAGGTCGATACGAACGGACAGGGTCACGGCGCGCTTGCTTCGTTCCTTAACGAATGCGGCGCAGACGTCCTGATTTGCGGCGGAATCGGCGGCGGCGCACAGTCCGCCGTCAAAGAACTCGGGATCGAATTATGCGGCGGCGTAAGCGGCGATTGCGACAAAGCAGTCGGGGATTATCTCGCCGGCAAGCTCGATTTCACGACCGAAGTCACCTGTTCGCACCACGATCACGAACACGGCGAAAACGGGCACGCTTGCGGAGAGCACGGCTGCGGGAAACATTGTAACGATTAAGGACGGAAAAACGATATGAAAGTAGTAATCGTTGGCGGAGTCGCGGGCGGCGCGACGGCAGGCGCAAGGATCAGGAGACTGGACGAAAAAGCCGAGATTATCATATTCGAGCGGTCGGGTTATATCTCGTATGCGAACTGCGGGCTGCCGTATTATATAAGCGGCGTGATCGAGGATGAGGAAGATCTGACTTTACAGACGCCCGATGGGTTTTATGCGCGGTACGGGATCGTAGCCAAAGTCCGGCATGAAGTTACCGACGTCGACCCCAAAGCCAAAACGGTATCGGTCGTCGATCTTGAAACGGGAAATAAATTCAAAGAAACTTACGATAAACTCATTCTTTCGCCCGGTGCGAAACCCGTTCTGCCCGATTTTTATACGGATAGCGAACGAATATTTACGCTCCGCACGGTGGAGGATACGCTTAAGATCCGCTCGTATATCGAATCGACCGCGGCGAAATCGGCAGTTGTTATCGGCGGCGGCTTTATAGGTCTGGAAACCGCCGAGAACCTGAAAGAAGCGGGGCTCGACGTCACCGTCGTGCAGCGCGGCGGACATCTTCTCAATATAGTCGATAATGACACGGCTGCGTTTATTCACGCGACGTTCCGAAACAACGGCGTAAAGCTGTTGCTTAACGCCGACACCAAAAAGCTCGCGCCCGTAAAAGACGGCGTATGCGTGGAATTATCGGACGGGAAGAAAATAACCGCCGACATAGCGCTCGTCGCGATAGGCGTTGCGCCCGAAAACGAACTTGCCGAAAAAGCGGGGCTTAAGCTCGGCGTAAAAGGCGCGATCGAGGTAAACGCGAAAATGCAGACGTCCGCGCCAGATATTTACGCCGTAGGCGACGCCGTGGAAGTCAGGCATTTCGTCACGGGACAAAATGCGGTTATCGCGCTCGCGGGTCCGGCAAACAAGCAGGGACGCATTGCGGCGGACAATATATGCGGAAAGACAAGCGAATACAAAGGCTCGCAAGGGTCGTCCGTCATCAAAATTTTCGACCTTACCGCAGCGGCTACGGGTATCAACGAAACGCAGGCAAAAGCGCTCGGATATTCTTACGAAAAAGTAATACTGTCCCCCGCTTCGCACGCCGGATACTACCCCGGCGGCAAGATGATGACGATAAAACTGCTGTATGAAAAACAGTCGCGAAAAATCCTCGGCGCACAGATTGTAGGTTACGACGGAGTGGATAAGCGTATCGACGTTATAGCAACGGCAATACGCGCGGGTTTGAAAGCCGACGAACTGAAGGATCTCGATCTTGCGTACGCACCGCCGTATTCTTCGGCTAAAGACCCCGTAAACATGGCGGGATTTATTGCGGAGAACATAGAAAACGGACTTATAAAACAATTTTATTACGAGGATATTCCCGGGATTAAGAAAAAAAGCGACGCAATACTGCTCGATACGCGAACGGCATACGAATACGCGCACGGCCATGCCGACGGATTTATAAATATTCCGCTCGACGATCTGCGCGAACGCATTTCCGAGCTGGATAAGTCGGCAAAAATTTACGTAATGTGTCAGAGCGGATTGCGCAGTTATCTCGCGACGAGAATACTCGTGCAAAACGGTTTCGACGCTTATAACTTCGCCGGAGGCTACAGACTGTACCGAACGGTAAAGAACGAAGAAATAACGGCAAAGGAATGTTATCCTTGCGGGAAAGACAAATAAGCCCGCTTTTATATCGACGCACGCCGAAATCAAACAGCGCTTTCCGTTCTCTCTTTTTAACATCGATTTTAGCGTATGTCAATAATTCAACACTAAATTTGATGTAATATTTTTTATATGAAAGGATTAGGCAAAAACATAAAATATTTCAGGCAATTAAATCATTACAATCAAAAAAGTTTTGCTTTCAAAATGCAAACGACACAGCAACGCATAAGCGAATGGGAATGCGATAAAGTCGAACCCTCGTTATTCAACATTATAAAAATACTGAAAGTCTTTAACATTACTTTTGAAGAACTGATTGAGGGCATTGATTTAAGTCAGGCTTAAAATACCGTTTCGTCGATCAGAAAAAGCGCAATCGTCGGGCGTATATAATCAAACCAAACGCTTTATGAAATTTATAAAACGTATTTATCGAAATGCGCCCGAAGTTTGTCCGACTTTCGGGCGCATGATACTGCTCCGATCCCGCTTTTTAAGCATAACGGTTTCCGGCTTTATTGCCGTCAGTTTCTTATGATTATATATACGAGATAACCGACGTAAAGCAATACCGCGACGGCGCCTTGCCAACGGTGCATTTTCTTTGAAAATAAAGCTATCGGAAGTATTATTATTCCCGAACCGAGCATGACGAGCATATCGGTGAGCGCAGATAAATTCAACGTAAGATTATTGATCGAAGACGACAAACCGAGTATAAAAATTATATTGAAAATATTTGACCCGATCACGTTGCCTATGGCAATATCGTTTTCTTTTTTTATCGACGCCACGACGCTTGTCACAAGCTCGGGCAACGAAGTTCCTACGGCAATGATAGTAAGCCCGACCAGGCTTTCGCTCATTCCCGCAATTTTTGCAATCGCGGCGGCGTTATCCACTACCATATCGCCGCCGAAAATTATTCCCGCAAGTCCCGCTGCCGCCAAAATTACGCTTAGCCATATCGGTTTTTTCTTCTCGTTTTCCGAGGGTTCGCCGTCCGAATTCTCGTTTGCAGGCGAGCCGTTTTTATTCGTTCTTTTTGTCCGGATTATCAGGAACGCGGTATAAGCGACAAACAAAACGAGCATGGCGATCGACTCGAATATATCGAGCGTCAACGGCGTTATAACAAACGCGAAAAGCAAGAGTATGCCGTACAGACATACCATTATCGGTATGTCGTAACGCTTTATGTCTTTTCCTATGGAAAGCGGAACTATAAGCGAACTTACGCCGAGAATAAAGAGCGTATTGAAAATATTCGATCCTACTACGTTACCTATACTCATGTCGCTCATTCCGTTTACGGCGCTGTTTATGCTCACGGACGCTTCCGGCGCGCTCGTGCCCATCGATACGAGAGTAAGACCGATAATAAGCGACGGGATCTTAAGCGCTTTCGCTATTGCGCTCGAACCGCCGACGAACCAGTCCGCGCCTTTGACGAGAAGTCCCATTCCGACGACGAGCCAAACTATATTGAGAGCCACAATATACCTCCTGAAAACAAAAAGACCTTTACCGAATCGGAAATTCAGTAAAAGTCTCGAAATTTAAGCGTTACCGAGTATGCAAGATACTGTATTGACGGTTAGCGCACGTTTATAAAACGCTTCCTACTCCCCTTTAAGGAAATAATATTCACCTGTCTGTTAATATAATAGCAAATTCGCCGCGAAAGTGTCAAGCGTAACTGCACAATTCCCGAAACGGAAAAACTTACCGCTTTTTACGGAAAACCGTAGAATTCCGGTCATCGGAAACGCGAAACGCACGCGGAAATACGCCTTCCGCATTTACGCGTCATCCGCTTGACAATCCCGTAGTCCGCTGTTATCATTATTATGAAATTCAGACGACGTTTGCAACTATTATACAAAGGAGTAAAAATTATGATACTGAACACAGGCGCGCGAACGGATACAGTGCAATATTATACGGACTGGCTTCTGAAGCGTTTCGAAGAAATCCGTCCCCGAAGTCCGCGGCGAAACAAACGTCGCTGTTTAACGGAGAAAACATATGACGATCAAAGATATTCACGTTAACGGCATTATTACGAAAAGCAATCTGCCCGTATGCGATTATTCCGCAAACCCTTACGTCGGTTGCGAACACGCGTGCAAATATTGTTACGCCTGCTTTATGAAACGCTTTACCGACCACCCCGAAGCCTGGGGCGATTTCGTCGACGTGAAATTCTGGCAACCCGTAAAAAATCCGCGGAAGTACGAAGGCAAGGAATTGTTTATCGGCTCGGTGACCGATCCGTACCAGAGCTCCGAAGAAAAGTACGGACGTACACGCGCGCTTCTGACCGAACTGAAAGGAAGCGGCGTCAGGCTTTCGATCTCGACGAAAAGCGATCTGATCCTGCGAGATCTCGATCTGATAAAAACTTTTCCGGACGCAAGGATCTCGTGGTCGATAAACACGCTCGACGAAAATTTCAGAAACGATATGGACAAAGGCGTTTCCATCGAACGCAGACTTAACGCGATGAAGGTCTTTCACGATTCGGGCATAAGAACGACCTGTTTTATCTCGCCTATATTCCCCGAAATAACCGACGTCAAAGCGATCGCGGAAAGGGCGAAAAACGACTGCAACCTGATATGGCTCGAAAACCTTAATCTTCGCGGCGCATTCGGTCCCGTGATAATGAATTACATAAGGACGAAGTATCCCCGTCTTATGCCGCTCTATCGGGATATTTATATATCCGGCAACGACGGATACTGGCAGGCGCTCGACGACGATTTACGTAATTTTGCAACCGACCGGGGACTGGAATACCGCATAAACGACGATTCTTTCAGCCGCCCGTTCGACGCGCCGCCCGTCGTAGTCAATTATTTCTATCACAGCAAAATCAAAAAATCCGCGCAAAATTCGTCACATAAACGGATATAACAAGAAAACTCGAAGCGATCGACGGCGAGCGTCATAACAAGTCGTCCTGCAATCGCTTCAAAAATATCTGCGCGCATTTGGGAAATACCTGATATTTCTTCCATGCTATATCGAGATTGGATATGAGTTCGGGATAAAGCGGACGAAAACATAAATCGGAGTCGCCCGTCGTGTTGATTATTTTATCCAACGTCACGGCGTAGCCCACCCCTTCTTCCACGAGAAGCGACATATTATACAACAGATTACCGGTGGCGACTATGTTTAATTCGTCGTCGTTCTTCCGAAACCATTCGCTCATTATATTTTTTCCTATGGACTGACGGGAACGGATGATCGGCTTATCCCATAAATCTTCGGGCGTTATATGTTCCTTGGCGGCGAGCGGGCTGTCTTTCCGCATAAGCACGCCCCAGGTGTCGTAAAGCGGGAATCGCAAATGTTCGTATTTGGATAAATCGAACGGCTGTATAAATATCCCGAAGTCTATAAGACCTTTATCGAGTCTTTCGGAAATCGTTCTGCTGTCGCCGCTGAACAGATGAAACTTAACGTTCGGATAGTCGCGTCGAACGTCTCGCGCCGCTTTTGCTATAAGCCCCATAACGTAACTTTCACCGCCGCCGATATAAATATCTCCGCTTATATCCGTTATGGGCGTGCTTAATTCCGCTTCCGTCTGATTGTATAATTCTATAATTTCTTCCGCGCGCTTACGAAGCAATTGCCCCGCTTCTGTAAGCGTGATTTTTTTCGCGCCGCGTATTATAAGTTGCTGTCCCAGTTCTTTCTCGAGATTCTGCATTTGCCGCGACAAATTCGGTTGCGTGATGAAAAGCGCTTCCGCCGCTTTCGATATGCTTTGCTCCCGCGCTACAGCCAAAAAATATTTCAGTTCCCGCAGTTCCATTCCGACTCCTTTTTTATATAAGTATATCACGCCTGCATTATGCCTGTCAATTATGGCTATGGTATAAAATATAAGTATTTGACATAATATCGGATAATCAATATAATAAAACCGTAAATAAAATAAATGGACGGAACGTATTATGGAAAAATTGAAACTGACAAAAGAGTGGGACAAAGTTTTCCCGAAAAGCGACAAGGTAAATCATGAAAAAGTCACCTTTCACAACCGTTACGGCATAACGCTCGCGGCTGATTTGTATATCCCGAAAAACGCAAAAGGCAAGTTGCCCGCAATCGCCGTTTGCGGTCCGTTCGGCGCCGTGAAGGAACAGTCGTCGGGGCTTTACGCGCAGGAAATGGCGGAACGCGGATTTCTTACGATCGCATTCGATCCGTCTTTTACGGGCGAAAGCGGCGGAGAGCCGAGATACGTCGCATCTCCGGACATCAACACCGAAGATTTCTCGGCGGCGATCGATTACCTTTCCTGCAGAAACGACGCGGACGCCGGCAAAATAGGCGTCATCGGCATTTGCGGTTGGGGCGGCATGGCGCTCAATGCGGCGGCGATCGACACGAGGATCAAAGCGACCGTCGCATCCGCTATGTACGACATGACGAGAGTGAACGCCAAAGGTTATTTCGACGAAGCGGACAGCGAACAGGCTCGATTCGAATTGAAAAAAGCGTTGAACGCACAACGCACTGTCGATTATAAAAACGACAGTTACGAGCTTGCCGGCGGCGTAGTCGATCCGCTGCCCGACGACGCGCCGTTTTTCGTGAAAGACTATTACGATTACTATAAGACGAAACGCGGCTATCACAAGCGCTCGCTCAATTCCAACGACGGCTGGAACAAGACGTCCGCGCTGTCGTTTATCAATATGCCCATACTCGCTTACAGTAACGAAATACGCAGCGCCGTACTTTTAATTCACGGCGAAAAGGCACACTCCTGCTATTTCTCCCGCGACGCGTACAAGAACTTAAAGGGCGATAATAAAGAGCTGCTCATTATTCCCGACGCAGTACATACCGATTTATACGATAGAACGGATATAATTCCGTTCGACAGAATCGGAGAATTTTTCGAAAGGGCGTTTGATTGAGAAAATTTACATTAAAGGGTGTAAATAATATGTTGGAGAGTTTCGTTTCTCTGGAACAGAATTTAACGGACGCAGGCTGCGATGAAGATTTTATAGAAAAATTTATGATCCTGACCGAAGAACGACGCACTGCGGAAATGTTAAAAATGCTTGCGGCGCGGCGCAAAACTTTGCTCGACGGTATACACGACGACGAGCGCAGGATATATTGCCTTGATTATCTCGTAAACAGATTGAGCGAAAATCGGTAGCGCCGAGTCAAGCGATTCGGGCGCGGTACCGATACGGCACAAAACAAAATAAAGGAGAAATATTCATGAAAATCAAACAAACGGCGGGACGCGATTCCCTCGGCGATTTCGCGCCGAAATTCGCGCGGCTCAACGACGACGTTCTTTTCGGCGAGGTTTGGTCGGGCGACGAGCTTTCTGTCAAAACCCGTTCCATACTTACCGTAACCGCTCTGGTAGCAAAAGGGCTTATCGACAGTTCGTTTTCCTATCACCTGCAGACTGCGAAAAAGAACGGCGTGACGAAATCGGAAATGGCGGAAATATTGACGCACGTTGCGTTTTACGCCGGATGGCCGAACGCCTGGGCGGCGTTTCGTATGGCAAAAGACGTTTACGCGGACGACGGCGCGTACGGCGGATTGTTCGGCTTAGGCGAACCTAATACGGCGTATGCCAAATATTTCTCGGGCAATTCGTACTTAAATCCCCTCACCGATCCGAAGCAGACGGTATTCATGGCAAACGTTACGTTCGAGCCAAAGTGCCGCAATAACTGGCATATTCACAAAGCGGACAAGGGCGGCGGACAAATCCTGCTGTGCACCGACGGGATCGGATGGTATCAAGAATGGGGCAAGCCCGCGCAAAAACTTCGCTCCGGCGACGTCGTGACCATTCCCGCGGGAGTAAAGCATTGGCACGGCGCGGCGGCGGATTGTTGGTTTTCCCATATCGCCGTCGAATGCCCGGGCGCGAACGCGTCAAACGAATGGCTGGAACCCGTGACCGACGAGCAGTATAACGAATTGTAAAACTCAAAAATCGGACGCGGCGCAAAGCGTCATAAACAATCGGAGAGAATATAAATGAGAAAATTGAAATATTTATTTGCGGCGATTCTAAGCTTAATAACGGCGTTTACTTTCGCGGCGTGCGCGGGCAGCAACGATCCCGCCGACGGATCGGACGTAACGGACAATAAAGTCCTTATCGCATACTTCTCCTGCACGAACACGACCAAAGGCGTCGCCGAAACGTTACACGATCTGATCGAAAGCTCGGACGTTTATGAAATAACGCCCGCCCTGCCGTATACGCCTGACGATTTGAATTACGGCAATAACTCATGCAGAGCAAACCGCGAGCAAAACGACCCTGACGCCCGCCCCGAAATCGCGGGAAGCGTAGAAAATATCGCGCGGTACGACGTCATATTTATCGGCTATCCAATTTGGTGGGGACAAGCGCCGAAAATAATTTATACGTTCTTTGAAAACTACGACTACGACTTCGACGGAGTAACAATCATTCCTTTCTGCACTTCGGCAAGCAGCGGAATGGGAAGCAGTGCGACCAATCTGCACGGTTCTGCGCCGTCGGCGGACTGGAAAACGGGCGCGCGGGTGAGCGGCAACGACGTAAGCGCGCTGATTGCACAAATGGATTAGGAGAAACCGATGGCAATCACCGTCAATATTTATTACAGCGGCAAAAACGGAAACGCCGTAAAGTTCGCAAAAGAAATGATTTCGTCGGGCTTGGCGCAATCTGTCCGTAACGAAAAAGGCAATCTGCGGTACGATTACTTTCTGCCCATGGACGACGACGAAACCGTGCTTTTAATAGACGGTTGGCAGGATCAGGCTGCGCTCGACATACATCACGGTTTGCCTCTGATGGAACAAATCGCCGCATTGCGCGAAAAATACGATCTGCATATGCGAGTCGAAAGATACGTTTCCGACGACGCGACCGAAGAGGACAAGAAGTTCGTCAGAGAATAAATACGAACGAATAAGGGATTTATTATTCTCGGTTACTTTTTTATTACCCGCTAATAGATTTGTAACGATCCGGAAATATTTTTTCCGTTATGCTATGCTGAGTTTACACACCGGACGACGGAAAAATCAACGGTAATATCGTAATCGAGGCGTAATATGATTTTCGGAACGACGGAGACGAAAGATTATTCGGAAAAAATAAACGAATTGCGGCTCGCGCTTGACAGCGCGGACGCCGTTCTGATCGGCGCGGGCGCGGGATTATCAACCGCGGCGGGATTTACTTATTCGGGCGAGCGATTCCGCGAACACTTCCGCGATTTCGAAGCGAAATATAATTTTCACGATATGTACTCGGGCGGATTTTACCCTTATTCCACGCTTGAAGAATATTGGGCATATTGGTCGAGATATATTATGATAAACCGCTATCGGAATCCGCCCGAACCTGTATATCCGGAATTGTACGACGTTATAAAAGACAAGGATTATTTCGTTATTACTACGAACGTCGATCATTGTTTTCAAAAGGCGGGCTTCGATAAAAATCGGCTGTTTTATACTCAGGGCGATTACGGCTTGCTGCAATGCTCAAAGCCGTGCCATAATAAGACTTACGACAACGAAGAACTCGTGCGCCGTATGGTTGCCGAACAAAGGGACATGAAAATTCCGACGGAGCTTATTCCCCGCTGCCCCGTTTGCGGAAAGCCGATGAGTATGAATCTGCGCGCGGACGATACGTTCGTGCAGGACGACGGTTGGAACGCCGCTTGCGAAAGATATAAGAAGTTTGTCCGAAAGCATTGCGAAAGTCGGGTATTATATCTCGAACTCGGCGTGGGATATAAAGATCGGAAGAGCACACGTCTGAACTCCAGTCACTTACAGGAATCT
>CANDJX010000013.1 GCA_947385185.1 uncultured Clostridia bacterium | reverse complement strand
ACAGCCTCAACAGCCGCCTCAACCTCAACCTCAGCCTCAGATGCAACAGCCTATGCCGCAAATGCCTATGCAAATGCCTATGGGCTATATGCCCGCGGACGGCTTTGCCGAACTTAAAGCGGAAATAGAGCGACTCCGTCACGACCAGGAAACCGCCGAAAAAGTTGCGGCGGCGCGTGCGGAAGCCCAGGCGGCTGCCGAGGCGAAAGCGGCGCAACAAGCCCTCCAAGCCAAAGTAGAAGCCGAATTCGCGCGGCTCAGAGCGGAAAGTCATCCGACTTATGTCCAGACGGGGACCAAAAATACCGATATGGAAGCGCTCGGAGCAATGCTTGTAGACGCTATACGTAAAGCGACAAGCACGCAGATCGTTGCCGTGCAGGGCGGTGAAGAACGTCCGGCGTTGCCCGAAAGCAATATCGTCAACAACGTAGTGCCCGGAGCTATAACGACGACTACGACTACTACTACGGTTGACGCGAGCGGCGGACGAAACGATAATGCGGCTACAATAGATTCCGATTCCATGCCGGAAGCGGAAGGGCTGTTCAACCGTCGCGGACGGAGCAAGACGGGCGGCTACGATCCGAATAATTTCTATAATTTCTTCGACGAACAGGAGAAGAAGTAAAAGTCATTCGTCATAATCAATGACATTATTGCGCGGAGCGAAGCGACAAATCAATTCGGTGTGTATAACCGCGCGGAAAAAGCGAAAAGCAATCCGAGAGATGACGAACTGAAAATCCATCTCCCGGATTGCTTCGGCGATGCCTCGCAATGACGAGTAAAAGACACCCATTCCCGTCATTGCGCGGAGCGAAGCGACAAAGCAATCTAGTAAAGAGTGAAAAAAACAGTCCGGATTGCTTCGGCGAAGCCTCGCAATGACGAATAGGAAACACCCATTCCCGTCATTGCGCGGAGCGAAGCGACAAAGCAATCTAGTAAAGAGTGAAAAAAACAGTCCGGATTGCTTCGGCGAAGCCTCGCAATGACGACCGAGATATACAAATTAAAATAATAGCCCACTATACTTCGTTTACGAAGTCAGTGGGCTATTATTTTTACCATAGAGAAAATTCGTCATGACAAACATTCTTCAAGAATAATTCCATAAGGAACACACCCTTTATGCGGGCGATCCTTTTTCTTTGTTGCTTTTTGTGCGGCGGCGTGATATAATACTCGTATGAAACTTCGAGCTTACGGAAAACTCAATCTTTCGCTTTTTATTACAGGTACGGTCGGGCGGATGCATACGCTCGACAGTGTTATGACGACCGTGTCCGTTTTTGACGAACTTGTCGTTCGCGAAGCAAACGAAACGTCGGTCGTGTTTGCAAACGCCGACATAAGCCGCACGGATAACACCGCTTTTAAGGCGGCGAAACTCGTCGAGGAGGAATGCGGGCTTAAACTCGCCGTCGAGATAAAAAAGGGCATACCGATCGGAGGCGGTATGGGCGGGTCGTCCGCGGACGGTGCAGCCGTGCTTAAAGCGGCGGAATTACTCGCGGGCGTCGATATAAAAAAACTCGCTTCCAAAGTCGGCAGCGACGTTTATTTCATGACCCGCGGCGGGACGGCTCGCGTCCTCGGCGTCGGCGACGTTATACAGCCCGTAGATTTTCGCGGGTCGTTCGACGCGCTTATCGTCGGCGTCGGCAGTGTGAGCACACCCGAGTGCTATAAACTTTATGACCGCATAGGCGGAGCGGGCAAGCCGAACTCGAACGACGAGTTTGTGCGCGAGCTTCTGCGCGGCAATCTGCCCGAAGAAATGCTCGTGAACGACCTTGCGCCCGCGGCGATCCGTCTTTGCCCGAACATCGGGCGCGAAATCGATCGGCTTGCTTCTCTCGGGTTGAACGCCCGCGTCACAGGCAGCGGCGGCTGTATATTCGCAATTTCACGCGATAGCCGTGCCCGCGCAAGCGACGTTGCCGCAATCTCGGCGCAGAGCGATATAAGCGCCGTTCGTGCTGTAACGTACTCGCCCGTCGGCGTAGAGATTTTATAAAACTGCTTTGCATAAGCGCGAATGCCGTCGCAGATAACGCATTCGCCCGTCGGCGTAGAGGTTTTATAAAACCGCCAATCATTCGCGGTTCGGCAAAATTCCGGCGATATAAGTTTTATAAACCGAATTCCGTGCGACCGCGCGCAGATTTAACAGCCCGTGCAAACAGCCGTCGGAATGAATTTTTACAGCCCGAGAAGCTCGGCGATTATGCTCGAATATCCGAATTCTTCGCCGTCCGAGCCGTAGAAACACAGCGGCGGATACGCGACGCACCACCAGTTTCCGCCCGTGCCCGTGCCGAGCTCGACTATGAGCGCGTCGTAATATCCCGCGGCGTAGGTCACGTCGCCGTAGTCCCTGTCCGGAAAGAGCTCGTAACTCATTTTCGCCTTTGCTTTATAATCGAAACCGCAACTTTTCAACTTCTCGGTTGCGGTTTTTTCTATGCCGCAGAGCGAAGCCGAAATTATGCGATACGCTTCTTCGCGTCCGCGCGCCTTTGAAAGCAGCGGCGAAAGGTATTCGACTACTTCGTCGCGCACGATATATTTGACCGCCTGATCTTCTTTACCGTCCGAATTGGCTCGGATATGTATGCGGATAGGTGACTCGTCCGACGCGCAACTGCCGAAAACAGGCAGGGCGGCGAGCAGAAGTATTATGCTTACTACAATTACGACGTATTTTTTCATACCACGGATTTTGCCCGTTAATAAATATTTTCACTCCGTGCGGCGCATACTGATTTTGTCATAATTTGAAACAAGGAGGAAGAATATGAAGAAAGCAAAAATCCTTTGCCTCGTGTTTGCGCTCGTTTTTTGCGCGGTCGGCATAACCGCGGGAATGATTTCGTTCTTTGCGCAGCCCGAAACAGTCATATCCGCCGACGCGGCGAATATCGTCAAGGGCGACACGAAGGCGAACATCAAAGCCGTGCAGACGCGGCTCAAAGCGCTCGGATATTATAAAATTTCCGTCGACGGTATCTGGGGTCCTAAGACGCGTGCGGCGGTCAAAGCGTTTCAGAAAGATTACGGACTCGTTCAGGACGGTATCGTCGGAAGCAAGACCGAAAAAGCGCTCGGTATAACGCTTACGGGCTCGTCGTCCGGCGCGGGCGGATATTCGTCGAGCGAAATGAACTTGCTCGCGCGGTGCGTGTACGCCGAGGCGAGAGGAGAGCCTTATACCGGTCAGGTCGCGATAGCCGCGGTGGTTTTGAACCGCGTCCGTTCGTCCAAGTTCCCGAATACCATTTCGGGCGTGATCTATCAGTCCGGCGCGTTTACCTGCGTGTCCGACGGTCAGATCAATTATACGCCGAACAGCACCGCGACACAAGCCGCCAAAGACGCGGTAAACGGTTGGGATCCGACTAACGGCTGTCTGTATTACTACAATCCCGCAACTGCGACAAGCAAATGGATATGGTCGCTGAAGGTGGAGTTGACGATAGGGCGGCATTCGTTCGCCCGCGCTTAAGGTCTGAAGGCGCATTCATTGCACGGAGAGTTCGTCAGCCTTCGCGTCGCCTCGGTCACGTACGTCTGTGTACGTTCCCGTCGGACGGCGCTCGGACTTCCTGCTTCCGTGCGCGACTGCGCCTTCGGAAACGGCTTGAGAATGGGCGCATTCATTGCACGGAGAGTTCGTCAGCCTTCGCGTCGCCTCGGTCACGTACGTCTGTGTACGTTCCCGTCGGACGGCGCTCGGACTTCCTGCTTCCGTGCGCGACTGCGCCTTCGTCGGCTCGGAGAGCATTATTGCTTGGAATATAAATGGGACGCGCTTGCGTCCTTCGCCGGCTTGACGAGTGTTGAAAAAATACCGAAAAAACACTACTTTGTCATTTCGACCGTAACCTCGTCCTTCTGTCATTTCGACCTTAAGCGCGTGAAATCGTACCGCCCATGTCATTTCGACCAAGCGGCTTTAGCCGCGCGCGGAGAAATCTATTACAGTTCCCTCGACTTCGCTCGGGATGACAAGCGGAGGCTCTTTGCTCGGGATGACAAGCGGAGGCTCTTTGCTCGGGATGACAAGCGGTATTCTTTGCTCGAAGTGACAAGCGGGGCTTTTTGCTCGGGACGACATAGAATACTCGGAATGACCGGAGTGTGCGGCTTTTCCAAGCCGTGAAACACTATTCGTCGGGGGATTGCCCTTATTACAACTGATTTACAAAACGGAGGAATCAATGAAAGAAAAAATGAAAACATCGCATAAAGTAATAATAGCGCTCGTTGCGCTGCTTGTCGCCGCGCTGATCGGCGTAATCGTATGGCTGTCGATATGGGTGCATAACGAAAGTCTGCGCGCCGACGACACCCGCCGTCAGATGGAAAACGTGTACTCGAGCGCGCTGTACGATTCGCTCGATTCGGTAGGGGAAATGGAAAACAATCTTGCAAAACTCCTCGTGTCGTCGTCCGACGGCGAAAGCATATCGATTGCCGCCGATCTGCAGAAATGCGCAAGCTCGGCGGCGGAAGTCGTCGGACGCCTGCCCGTGGATATGCACGAACATACCGGATTGCAAAAGTTCCTCAATCAG
Organism: uncultured Clostridia bacterium; assembly: GCA_947385185.1. Lineage (GTDB taxonomy): Bacteria > Bacillota > Clostridia > Christensenellales > Pumilibacteraceae > Protoclostridium. Next base: position 13,727 of record CANDJX010000013.1, on the reverse strand, counting down.
GTCGGCGATTTTGCGGCGAGTTATATCCGCGCAGTCGGTTCGGGAAAAGCGGATAACTACGACGGCGCGATCGAGGACATTTATGCCGCGACCGTCGGCGTGCGCGAGCAGTTATCCGAGGCGGCGGCGCGGATAGGCACGGACGGATATTCGGTGATCGCCGACGTCGAAGCGGGTAATCTGAACGTTAGCGGCAAGGAAATGAACGTAGAATACCCGAGCATAATTTACGACGGTCCGTTCTCCGACGCGGATAATCGCTGCTGGAAGGGCTTGGAGAACCTGCCCGAAATAAGCGAGAACGACGCGCTGTCGATAGCGCGCGACAAACTCGGCGTAGACGGCAGGGTGTACGGCGTGAGCGAGGGCGACGAAGCCATGTACGAGATCGTCGGCGCGGCTTCGGACGGCTGCGAGTCGTACGTTTCGGTTACGAAAAAGGGCGGTCTGATAGCCTCCGCGTTCCTCTGCGCGGAAGGACGTGGAGTCGAAAGCGAAGAAACGGAGTCCGAAAGAGCGCGTAATATTGCGATCGAGCTCGGTTACGACGAGTCGCTCGTGCCCGTATGGTACGTCGAATCCGACGGGGTTGCGGTCGTCAATCTTGCGCCCGAAAAGGACGGGATAATTTATTATACCGATCTCGTAAAAATCAAGCTCGGCGGCGGGAAGCTCCTCGGTATCGAGGCTTGCGGGTACTGCGCAAACCACTGCGAGCGCACCTATCCGCCCGCTCGGATGACGCCTGCGTCGGCGAAAACCTGTGTGTCGAAAAAACTGACGGTCACGTCCGTCCGTCTTGCGGTAATTCCCATGAACGATACCGAAGCGCTGTGTTACGAGGTGGCGGGATCTTATAAAGGTCTGGACTATTTCGTGTACGTCGACGCCTGCGACGGCAGACAGTTGAACATTATGCGCGTTATAGATTCCGAGCAGGGAAAACTTGTTATATAAAAGCTCAATAAAAAAACAGTCTGCATTGTATATCGTGCAGACTGTTTTTCGTATCAATCGAAATATATGACGCTTTCGCTTCGCGGCTTGCGCGGGGAGGGTTCGCCGTCCGGATAGCCGAGCGCGCAACAACCGTAGATCATGTCCTTTTCGGGCACGCCCGCCTCAAGCGCGAGGTCGCGTACTTTTTCGCAGTTCTCTTTGCCGAGCTGGTTTATCCAGCACGCTCCGAGCCCGATTGCGTGCGCCGCGAGGAACATATTTTCGAGCGCGCAAGCGCAGTCGGCTTCGCTCGTGCCGTAAGCCGGATCGGCGGACACGATAATGAAAACAGGCGAGTGGTAATTGCACGAATAGCCCTTGTCGCCGTTGCGTTCGAGATTGCTGTTTTTCGAAACTTCCGCAACGTACGAGTATACGCGTTCGTTCATGCGAGCGATCCAGTCGCGGTTTCTTACGACGACGAAGTGCCAGCTTTGCCGTCCCATTCCGCTCGGCGCGTACCGCGCCGCTTCGATCACCGTTCTTATTTCGTTGTCCGTCGGCATATCGCTTCTGAACTTTCTCGTCGTTCTGCGCGACATTATGCATTCTATTGCGTCCAAAATTGTCCTCCCTGAATCCTGTTGCGCGGCTTATAAGCGGCGCATCTTTGCGTTCTGCTGCGGCACTTTCGGTCATGTACATAGTACACCCCCTCAAGTTTTCATCGCACGCTTTGACATGCTTGTTTTTATGCCGCGCCGGGCAAATGTGTGAAATAAAGTTTTTATTTTTTGCAACCGGGGCAGGTTGCGCAATTGTGCGTGCACTCGCCGCCGCTTACGCCGCCTATAGCGCCGTAACACTTGCCCGAAAAACTCCGTTTCGTTTCGCCGCCGCATTTTTCGCAACGCGGAGCGGGCGAGTCCGGATTCAGCAGTTCGTCCTGCTTGTGTCCGCATTTTATGCAAACAAAGGAAAGAAGCGCCATCAGTCGATTGCCTCCGTTTCGATTTTTCCGTTTCTGACGACCGCCCATTCGCGGAATCCGATTGATTTCACGGCGTCGCCGACGGCGTCGTAATTATGACCTACCCGCCCGGTTCTGTGCGAATCGCTGCCTATATTTATCAGTCGTCCGCCGAGAGCATAGTACCGTTCGAGAATACTTAAGTCGGGAATGCACAGCCCGCCGCTTAAGCCCGTCGAAGTATTGACTTCGAGGATTTTGTCCTTTTTTATTATGACCGACAGCACGTCGTCGATCTCCGCGGCGAACTCGCGGAACGTCATGATTTTATGCTCGTACGGCGCGGGGCGGGCGATATATCCGAAATGCCCGACTGCGTCATAGCGGTACGGCGCGTCCAGACTTTTGCGCACGGCGGCTATATATTCCGTATACGCCTCTTTTTTTGTCAGCCCGTCGAAGTATCCGTTCCAATAGCAATCGAGCCCATGGCATATGTGCACGGAGTTTATGACGTATTCGAACGGTAGCCGCGCGAGCTCTTTCGCGGTTTCGCCGACCGAATCGTCGGTGTATCCCGCTTCGATTCCCGCCGCTATTTCGATACCGTATTTTTTCTTCGCCGTTTCGATTTCGTCGAAATATTTTTCGGTGACGAGATAGTCGAAGGACGGTTCGCCTTCGGGACGTTTGTCGTTCGGAAAACCGAGGTCGAGGTGCTCGGTCAGCGCGAGATAGCCTATGCCGAGCCTTTTCGCTTCGGCGGCGATTTCGTCGACGGTCTGCGCCGCGTCGGGGGAGAAAGTCGTGTGGTTGTGACAGTCTATTTTCATTTGCGCAAGTCCTTGCCCGCCAGCCCGAGCGTCAGGCATACCCGGTTCGAGAACAGCCGCGACGTCACGCGTTCGCCGTACCTTGCTTCGAGCGCTTTTTCGTTCAGATTCGTGGTAATCAATGTGTGCCGTCCGGCGTTCATGCGCTCGCTTATGACGGTATAAAGATATTCGAGCGTGACGTTTTTGAGCAAACTTTCCGTACCGAGGTCGTCTATTACGAGCAGGTCGGTTTCTATGAGCGCGTTGAGTCCGTCCGAACGCGACGCGTCGAACGACGTGTGATACTTAAGGCATATATCGTTGAAGCGGAACGCAGACAGAAAGAGTACGCTGTAGTCCCGGCTTTCGATCTCGTTTGCGATCGCCGAAGCAAGACAAGTCTTGCCCGTGCCGACGTTTCCGATAAGAAGCAGATTTATGTTCTTAGTCTGCGGAAACTTGTCGCAAAAAATCTTCATATTTTTATACGTGATCTCCATAAGCTCGCGGTCGCTTGCGTCGAATACGGACATATCCGAATCCGCGAACGAGAAGGGCGGAGCCGAATCGCCGACCGATTCTTTGGCGGCGCGGCGGCGCGCGCAGTCGCAGAACTTGCCTCCGATCCGTCCCGTGTCGCCGCAGACGGCGCAGCGGGGAAGCGCGGTCACGACGTCCGCAATGCCGAGCTTATCGATAATATTTTGTTTGGCTTTTTCGAGCGCGGTTATTTCTTGCTCGCTTTTTCCGTCGAGCATAGCGCATCTGACGGCTTTTTCCGCTTCGTACAGCTCGCGGTGTTCTTCCATGGCGGCGCGGTAATTCGCGTCAGCTTCGGCTTTACGCGCCAGGTATTCGCTTTCTATGAGGTTTGCGGCGTTTCTTAAGTTCATCAGATGTCCTCCGCCGAAATGTTACGGATCTTTTCGTTGAGCTTTTCCGCGTCGCCGCTCGATACCGTGGCGGCGACTTCGTTCATGCTTCCTTTCTCGTGATACGCTTTGACGAGCACGTGCATACGTACGCGCGGATTTGCTTCGCCGAGACTCTTTTTCGCGGCTTCTTCGAGCACGCCGTCCGGTACGTTCCAGTAGTTTTTCCAGATGTTGTAACTGTCGCGGTCGCGGCTCGTAACGTCGCCGGATATGCCGGCGAGCGAAAGCAACCGTTTGATTTCGCCGTCGAACTTGCCTTCGCCCGAGAAGCGCGCTCTGACGGACGCATAGTCGGTCACGCCCGCTTCCTTGCATTCGTTAAGCAGCGCGTTCATTTTGTCGCAAGACTTCTTTTCATGACGGAAGCAATAATCCGCAACGACTTTGAGCGAATCGCCGTCGAACCCGTCTTTCAGCCATTCTTTAACGTACGTTTCGGCGTAATAGTCGAGGTGATTGAACCGCACGTCGAGTTTTAAGAGCAGTTCTTTCGTAAGCGACAACAGCACGTCGCGGTTTTTCTTATATTCTTCGATGTCTTTAAGTTCGATAAGTCCGTCCGCGTGATAGCGGGTGAGTACGGTGTCGAGTCCTTTCATTTCGCCGTACACTCCGGCGGCGACCGCCATAACGGTAGCGGGCGCAAAACCGAGTTCTTCCGTCCACTTGCGGTAAAGTCGCACGTCGTCGAAGTCCTGCGCGCGGCGGATCTTCAGTATTCTGAACAGCTTCGCGACGTCGCCCGTCATGATGTCGAACGACGACAGTTTGGTTTCGACCTCGGCGGCGGAACGGCAACCGTCTTTCGCGAGATTGCGCGCGACGGTTATTATATATCTCCAGTGCACCGAACGCCCCTTGAGCCGCGCGCAGTAAGCAATCACCGCAAGCATAGCGTCCACGTCCATATGATAGTCCTCGATCGCGGCGTAGTATTCGTTCAGTTCTCCGGGCAGAAATTCGCGGTTCGGAAGCATACGCATGAGCATTTCGTTGAACGACGCGTATTTCTTTTTGGAGTATGTTTTATGCGACGGGCGCGTGTAGCGCACGGGCGTATATTCGATCTCGTACGGCGGAACGGCGGAGATCGCGACGAGCCCCTGAGTTTCCCAGTATCTGAACGCGTCCATGACTTCGTCCTCGGTCATGCCGAGAAGTTTCGCCATGCGTTCGGGCGAATTGTCGTTCGCTCCGTTGCCCTCTGCGAGCATTTTTCCGTAAATATACACTTTCGTATAGCTTTCGGGCGCAAACGGCATAAACTCGAGCACGAAAATATTATCGAGTTCGATACTCGATTTTGCCGAAAGTTCGCTGCTCAGTCTTGTGAATCCCATGATAATCTCCGTTTTGTGCCTTTTGGACTTGATTATTTCCCGCCGTTTTGGTATAATGACCGCGTAGATATTAAATATATCACATTTCGAGAAAACAGACAAGCAATTCGGAGCATGGAATGAAATTTTTACACACAGCCGATTTACATATAGGCAAGCGCACCGAGGGCAGGCTTCGGCTCGACGAGCAAAAAGCCGCTTTGGCGCGCATTGCCGAAATCGCGCGCGAAGAAAACGTCGATCTTGCGCTCGTTGCGGGCGACGTGTTCGACGTGCCGTCGCCGTCCGCGGAAGCCAAGCGGACGTTTTACCGCTTTGCGCTCTCGCTCGCTTCCGTCTGCCCGGTCGTCGCAATATCCGGCAATCACGATTCCGCCGCCGATCTGTCCGCGCCGAACGATATAGCCGAAGCGGCGGATATCAGGCTTATCGGCGCGCCGGAGCGGCTTACGTTCGATATTCGCGGCGAAAAAACGAACGTCGGAGCTTTGCCTTATCCGGACGAAGCGGCGCTCCGCGACTATGACGGCGAATTTACCGACCGCGTAAAAGCATATGTCGCCGAATATACTTCGCACTTCAAACCGGGTGAAAACAATATACTCCTGTCGCACCTGTTTATGACCGGATCGAGCGAGGAGGCGGACGAAAACACGCTCGGTCCCGCCCGTATGCTCCCGAAAACCGTCCTGCCCGGGAACTGTTATTCCGCGCTCGGACATATACATAAGCCGTCCGTCGTGTCAAAGAGCGGTAACGCTTATTATTCGGGCAGCCCGCTTAACTACCATTTCGACGGCGATAACGAAAAGAGCGTGATAGTCGCCGAAATGACGGGCGGCAAAGTGACGGACGTGCGCCGCATACCGCTCGGGTGCGGAAAAAAACTCGCGACCGAAACGGTGACTGACTTTATCGGCGCGACGGAAGCGCTTAAACGCAACGAGGGCAATCTCGTAAAGCTGCGTTACGTGTCCCGCATTCCGCTCGGTATGACGGAAATAAAAGAACTCCGTTCTTACGAATGTTTCGTAAAACTCGAACCTATTATCGAAGCGGAAACGGTATGCGGAAACAGACAGTCGCTCAAGACGAAATCGGACGACGAGCTTTTCGCCATGTATTACGAAAGCAAATACGGCGAAAAACCGTCGGACGGCATGATGTCGCTGTTCGCCGAATTGCTTGCGGCGGCTAAGGGGGAACAATGCGACCGATAAGCATAAGCATAGAAAACCTGAATTCTTTCCGCGAGGCGCAGACAATCGATTTCGATTCGCTCGCGTCGGGCGAAAAAATCTTCTGTATTTCGGGGGACACGGGAAGCGGAAAATCGACGATATTCACGGCGATGCTTCTTGCGCTGTATAAAGGTATCTCGCGCTCCGACTCGAAGCTCGAGGATTTTATAAATCTTTCCGAAGATAAAGCGATTATCGAACTGAAATTCGAGAGCGGCGGCGAAGTGTACGAAACGCGCCGCGTGCTTCGCCGTAAGGGCAATAACGATTTCGCGTTGAAACATAACGGCGAAATTATCGAGAGCGGCGACGCGGCGTTCGGCAGGATTTCGGAAATGATCGGGCTCGACGTCGATCAATTCACGCAGGTCGCGCTCCTCGAGCAGGGACAGTTCGGAAAATTTCTCGACAACAGACACGCCGACAGGACGAGAACGCTTCAACGGATACTTTCGCTCGAGCGGTTCGGCGAACTTCACAAAGTCGCGAATACAATGCTTGCCGAAGTGACCGAAAAACTGAGGGGTATAGATCTGATCCTCGATCGGTACGAAGCGGACGGCAGAACGAAAGAGAACCTTAAATTAAAAAAAGCCGAGGTAAAAACGCTTACCGCCGAACTCGGAAAACTCGGTAAAGAGAAAAAAGAACTAAGCGAAAAATTGCTTGCCGAGGAGGGCAAACGCAAACTGCACGAAGAAATAGTCCGATTGACCCGAGAGCTCGAAACCGCGAACAAGTCCGCGGCGGATAACAGGTCGAAGCTCGAAAAACTGAAAGGTCTATGCGCCGACCCCTCGGCGGAACTTGCTGCGCTTGCGGCAAAGGAGCAGGAACTGAAAGGCATTTCCGAGCGTGCGGAAAAGCTCGGCGCGCAACTGACAAAACGTAAAAACGACCTTGCCGCTTCCCGCGAAGCGTATAAAAGAGAAAAAAACGAGTACGACAGACTGAAAGCCGAGTTGGACGCGTCGCTTTCGTCCGACATCGACAGCGCGGTCGCGCTTATTCTCTCGCATACCGAGGAAGGCGATAAGTGCCCCGTATGCGGCGGGGAAATCAAGTCGCACAGATCCGACGGCGGCGGAGCTGTGGACCGTGCGAATAAGGAGCGCAAACTTGCCGCGCTCGGCGAAAAACTGAATGCGGCGGTGGAGAGCGGCAGACGCTGCAACGCCGAGGTTGCCGAACTCGAAAAACAGATAGCCGAAGAAATCGCTCCGCACGGCGACGTGAATAAATCGCTTAATGCGCTTAAAATGAAAAAGCGCGCGGTCGAAGAAACCGCAAAAGATATAAAATATGCGGAAACCGCGCTCGCGCAATCGGTCGCTACAGCCGAGGCGTTGAGCGTTCAGTTAAGCGGAAAGGGCAGGGACGAGTACGACGCGGAGGAGGGCGGAAAACTTTCCGCAAGGTCTGCCGAAGTTTCGGGCGAATACGATACGAAACAAAAAATGCTCGTTGCGGCGGAACTGGAGATTTCCGAAACGGAAAAAGCGCTTGCGGAGATCGAAAAGAAAAACGCGGAGCGCAAGACGCTTGCGGTCAGGCAGAAAGAACTCGGCGGCATGGTAGTCCTGTTCCGCAACAACGCGTTCGCCGAGTTTGTCACCGAGGAGTATATAAAAGACTTTACCGTGTCCGCGTCGGCGATAATGTCGAAATTATCGGGCGGGAATTATACGCTCGAATACCGCGACAAGACGTTCTATATCCGCGACTTTCTGAACGGGAACAAGGAACGAAAAATAAAGACGCTGTCCGGCGGCGAAACCTTCCTTGCGTCGCTGTCGATCGCTATTTCCATCATGCGTTATATATCGGCGGGAAAGAATTTCGAGTTTTTCTTCCTCGACGAAGGGTTCGGAACGCTTCACGACGAAGCGGTCGAAACGGTGGTTTCCGCCCTGCGCGAACTGTCTAAAGAAGTCACCGTAGGACTGATAAGCCACGTCGACGACCTCGTATCGCGCATATCGTCGCGCGTGCACGTAGTTCACGCTACCGAATCGCGCGGCAGTCTGATCGAAATAATGTAAGTTCATGTCGGTTTATGTTCGGATGCTGTGAGTATGTCCGTAATTTCTCCCGCGGTCGACCGTTTCTGTTATCGACCGAATACGAATATAGTTGTACGGCGTTCGACGAGTATGCGAAAGATATTATTTTCATAGACGAAGATAAACGTAATATGGGATAAAGAAAAGTCGGAATTGCGAAAAAAGAACAGGCGTTGAATTTATGCCTGTTCTTTTTTGTTTTCGATATTTTATTTGTTTTCGGTCAGTTCATAACCTTCTTTGCCGTCTTTGACGCTCCAGCCCATCGACGCGAGTTCGGCGCGGAGCGCGTCGCTCGTCGCCCAGTCTTTCGCGAGCCTTGCCGCCCACCGTTTTTCGGCGATCTCTCTGATTTGAGCCGGCGCTTCGGTTCTGACTTCTTCGGTGCATTTGTCAAGCGACAGACCGAGCACGGAATCCGCCCACATCGCGGCGTCGTATATGTCGCGCGACGGGGGATTGCGGAGCAGCGTCCACAGCGCGCCCATGCCGAGCGGAACGTTGAGGTCGTCGTTTACCGCGTCCGAAAACTCTTTGCGGAAGTTTTCTATGACGGCAGGGTCGGTTTTCGCGTCGCTTCCCGCGCAGCTTTTAAGGAGCGCAAGCAGCCTTGCGTAAGCCGTCTTTGCCGCGTCCATGCCCTCGAAAGTGAAGTTGAGCTTTTTGCGGTAATGCGTGTTCAGACAGAAATATCTGAAATCCATGGGCGAGTATCCGCGTTCTTCGAGTTGGTCGAGCGTATAGGTGTTTCCGAGGCTCTTGCTCATTTTGCGACCGTCCACCTGCATGAACTCGACGTGCATCCAATAGTTCACGGCGGGGTGACCGAGCAGCGCTTCGGACTGCGCGATCTCGTTTTCGTGGTGAATGGGAATATGATCGACGCCGCCGGTATGAATGTCGAACGTATCGCCGAGATATTTTCTCGACATCGTCGAACATTCGATGTGCCAGCCGGGGTAACTGCGTCCCCACGGCGAGTCCCATTGCATGATATGTTCCTTCGGCGCTTTTTTCCAGAGCGCGAAATCGGCGGGATTGCGCTTTTCGGTATTTACGTCCACGCGCGCGCCGGCGATATTGTCGTCCAGTCTGTTATTGCCCGAAAGTTTGCCGTAAGAGGGGAAGCGGGAAATGTCGAAATAAATGCCGTCGCTCGTTTCGTAACCGTAGCCCTTTTCGACGAGCGCTTCGACGAACGCGAGCATATCGTCGATATGTTCGGTCGCTTTGGCTATGATTTCGGGTCGCCCGATGTTCAGTCTGTCGATGTCTTTGAGGAACAGATCGGTGAAGTGCGCGGCGATCTCCCACGGGCTTTTACCCGTTTTTTTGGCGGCGGTCTGCATTTTGTCCTCTCCGTCGTCTGCGTCGCTCGTCAGATGCCCGACGTCGGTGATGTTCATTACTCCGGTCAGTTCATACCCGTTGAAAGTAATGACGCGGCGGAGCGTATCCATAAAAAGGTACGCCCGCATATTTCCCATATGCGCGCGCGAATATACGGTCGGTCCGCACGAGTACATCCCGACTTTGCCGGGCACGACGGTTTTAAGTTCTTCCTTTCTGCGCGTAAGCGTGTTATATACTATCATAAATTATTCCTTGTCCTCGCCTTTTTTCGCAAGCTCTTTTTCGAGCTCGTCGATCCTGCGCCTCATCGCAGTCAATTCGTCCTCTACGGGGTCGGGGAGGCACTGATCGAGGTCGTCCACGCGTTCGCCGTTAAGCCGCACTACCACGCCGGGAACGCCTACTACGGTCGCGTTGGCGGGTACGTCGCGCAGAACCACGCTGCCCGCGCCTATCTTTGCGTTCCGTCCGATCGTAATCGGACCGAGCACTTTCGCGCCCGCGCTTATCATGACGCCGCTTTCGACTGTGGGGTGACGCTTGCCCGTGTCCTTGCCCGTGCCGCCGAGAGTCGCGCCCTGATATATCGTCACGTTGTTGCCGATTTCGGTCGTTTCTCCGATGACTACGCCGGTGCCGTGGTCGATGAAAATGCCGTAGCCTATCTTCGCGCCGGGGTGGATCTCGATGCCCGTTCTTCGCCGCGCGAAAGACGAGATCATGCGCGCGAGCAGACGAAAGCGGTGCACGAAAAAGAAGTGCGCCAGTCGGTAATACACGAGAGCGTGAAAACCGTTATACGTCAGAATGATTTCGAGCGCGCTCTTTGCCGCGGGATCGTGTTCGAGCGCGGCTTTGAGATCCATTTTTATTTTGTTTACTTTTCTTTTCATGGATTATCAGATGAACGACAGGAGGTCGAGAAGGTCGTCGAATTTTTTCATGCCTTCTTCTTTTTGTTTGTCCGTCGAAAATATGCCTTTGAATTTTTCTTCGAGCTTTGCGAGCGTTTCCGCGAGTTCGGCTTCGCCTTTTTCGGTAATGCGGTAAGAGATAACGCGTCTGTCCTCGGAGCCTCTGAGCTTTTCCGCCGCGCCGTCCTCGACCATTTTACCGGCGAGGAGCGCGAGGTTGCTTTTGACCATACAAAGCCGCTCCATAAGCTCGATGGGCGAGCGCGGTTTTTTCGAAAGCAGGTATAAAGCCTTGGTGCGCAGGGTTACGGCGCATCCTTTACCGCGCTCGAAATTGCACGCGCCGCGCGTGGCGATCCTGAGTTCTATCAATTTTTCTCCGAAGTCAGACATTACAATAGTAATTATATAATAACATCTCGCATTAAGTCAAGCGTGTTATGCGTGGATTTTTTCGGCGTTTTACGATTTTTTTCGAAAAAAAGTATTGCAAAATGAAAAAAGCTATGATATAATAAGCATACAGGGGTGCGGAATGCGGTTTTTTATGCGTTACCGACTCCAATAAACAAGTTGAGGAAGGGAGAAATGAACATTACCGAAGTTCGTGTAAGATTAGTGAAAAAGGGCGACGGCAAACTCAAAGCCGTGGCGTCCGTGACTATCGACGATTGCTTCGTCGTTCACGACGTGAAGATAATCGAAGGTACCGAAGGATGTTTTATAGCGATGCCGTCGAAAAAGACGCCCGAGGGCGAGTATAAAGACATCGTTCATCCGCTTAACAGCGAGACCCGCGCCGAACTCGGCAGGATCATACTCGCCGAATACGAAAAGGCGCTTAAACTTGCGGAAACGTCTTCCGAAACATAAGTACGGATAAATTCACACGAGCGGGAGAAGCGAAAGCCTCTTCCGCTTATTATATGGAATCTCCTCATAAGCTCATGCGGCAATCTTGCTGCCGATTTGTGCGATAAGTGCGTTCCCGCACTTCGCCCGTAGCTCTGCTACGAACTCGGTGCTACGCCTTCTTCTCGCACAAATCGTCGACGCAATCTTGCTCGCGTCGCTTATTCGGAGCTTCTTTGGAGTTAATATATTCTATGCCGATCATCAAAAAAAATTGCGGATTTACGGTTGCGGGCGCCGAATGCTTCACGCTCGCCGATACGCTCGAGTGCGGGCAGGTATTCAGATTCGCGCCGTCGGGCGGGGGTTACGACGTATGGTCCGCGGATAAATTCTGTCATGCCGAGCAGGCTGGGAATACCGTCACGGTCGCGACCCGCGACGTCGATTATTTTCTGCATTATTTTGCGTTCGATACGGATTATGCGGAACTGAATAAAAGACTATCCGCGTTCGACGAATTGAAAGTCGCCGCCGAAGCGGCGCGCGGAGTGCGGCTTTTACGGCAGGATCCGTTCGAGATGATAATATCGTTTATAATATCGGCGAACAATAATATCCCGAGGATAAAGAAGATCATATCCGCGATCTGTGCGGCGGCGGGAAAGAAAACGGAAAACGGTTACGCTTTCCCGACGAGAGAGGAACTTGCCGCGCTTAAAGCCGAGGACTTCGCAATGCTCGGCGCGGGCTATCGCGCGCCGTATCTGTACGAAGCTACGCGCGTCGTTACCGACGAATTCATCGCCGACGTAAAAGCGTCGGATACCGCGCTCGCCATGAAAAAGCTCCTGACCGTAAAAGGCGTCGGACCGAAGGTCGCGGACTGCATAATGCTGTTCGGGCTCGGACGCGGCGATACGTTTCCCGTCGATACCTGGATGGAACAGGCGCTCGGGACGGACGAGCTCGATACGAACGCGAAAATCCGCGCTTACTATCTCGCACGGTACGGCGAACTTGCGGGGCTCGCTCAGCAGTACATATACCACTATAACCGGAATATACTTCGTCGGGCTTGAACGCCGCAAATCGTTGACTTTTTACTCCGTATAATTTATACTGATACTATGTTTCGCGCATACGACAAAACGGGCGACGTTTCCTACGCTCTCGGCGCTTTTCCGACGATGGAGCTCGTCGGACGCAGACCGGACGACGTGACGGCTATTGCTTTGCATTCGCGTTTCCGCATGACAAAGGAGGTCGAGGACATACTCGCGCCGGTCGCGGATAAGGTTTACGTTTCCGACCGCGACGTGGAACGCATAGCGAAGAAGGGCAACACGTTCGTCGTCGGCGAGTTCAGAAAGCGTTACGCGCCGTTCGTTTCCGAAACTCACGTGACGCTCGTGCGTCCGTCCGACGCCGGCAATCTCGGTACGATCATGCGTACCATGCTCGGATTCGGCGTGCGCCGCCTTGTCGTTGTCGGCGAAGCCGCGGACGTCTACGACCCGCGCACCGTCCGTGCGTCCATGGGCGCTGTGTTCGCGCTCGACGTTTCTCTTTTTTCGTCATGGGAGGACTACGCCGCCGCGTTTGACGGGCAGAAATATCTGTTTATGCTGGACCCGCGTTCGCGCCCGCTCGGTACAGTCGAAGCCGCCGAACCCTGCGCGTTCGTATTCGGCAACGAGGGGTCGGGTCTGCCGCCCGGGCTTGCGACGGCAGGCACGCCGGTAATAATACCGCATTCCCGCGATATAGATTCGCTGAATCTTCCGCAGGCGGTGGCGATCGGGCTTTACGAATTTACGAAAACGAAATTCAACTGACATACTTTTACGACAACGACAGGGAGGTCGAAAACCCACACATGGAAACACGACAGACACTTATAGTTCTCGATTTCGGCGGACAGTACAATCAGCTCATCGCCCGCCGCGTGCGCGAACACAACGTATATTGCGAGCTTCTTCCTTATACAACGCCGACCGCGAAGCTGCTCGAAAAAAAGCCGATCGGAATAATTTTCACCGGCGGACCGAGCAACACTTACGACGAGAGCGCGCCGAAGGTCGAGCTCGGGTTGATAAATTCGGGCGTGCCCATTCTCGGCATATGCTACGGTTGTCAGCTCATAGCCGATCTTAATGGCGGCGCAGTCGGACAGGGCGCGAGGGAATACGGCAGACAGAAACTGACCGTAAAAGAATCTCTGCTTTTCGAAGGAGTGAAGAAAGATTCGTTGTGCTGGATGAGCCATACGAACTATGTCGAAAAACTCCCGGAAGGCTTTTCC
>CANDJX010000012.1 GCA_947385185.1 uncultured Clostridia bacterium | reverse complement strand
CGAACCATCCTGCGTATAAGGTCACTGTAGAGTACGACGGGGAAAAGACGGTCGAACCGCGCATAACGGGAGTGAACCACGAAGTCGAGAACATCAACGACAGTTATTTGCCTATACACGGAATGGGCATGAAATACGAGTACGACGCGTTCGGACGGGTAAAGCGGAAATATGCGGTAAATAACGGAGCGCCATACACATTGCCTGTTCATTACGACTACGAGTACGGGAGCGGAGCACAGGCGTTGTTAAAAATGACGCAGACGGTCAGAGCCGAATACGAGCAAGGACTGAACAGGCAGAAAACGAAAATGATTGAGGAGCGTACTTATCATGACGACGGACGCCTGAGCACTGTAGTGTGGCGAGTGAGCGGAGAAAACGACAGTTATGCGAAGAACTATTCGGAAGGAGAGAGCTACGTTTACGACAAATTCGGACGGCTAACGGGCGAATACAACATGGGCTTCGGGAGAAATCGTATATATGCGTACGATGGTAAGCGACTCAGGAGCATAACGGAGAGTATAGCCTTAAAGCGTTATATGCAGTACGACAGCCGCGGACGGCTTACGAAGATCACTTCGGACGAAGCGGGGAACGACGTACTTCAAAGCTATGCGTACGACAATTACGGCAACCGAGTAAGCGACAATAAAAGATCATATACCTGGACGCGCGGAAGATTGCTTGCAAGTGCGGGAAGTACTACGTACGCGTATGATTATACCGGAGCGAGATGCAGGAAAGTAAACAACGGAAATACGACCGACTACTACTACGACAACGGAAGACTCATATGCGAGGACGGAAGTAAGCCTATGATGTACTACTACGATACCGAAGGGTTGATCGGGGCGTTCATAAACGGAAGTATGTATAGAGTCGTGCGGGACATGAGCGGAAGCGTGAGGTACATTGTAGACATAGCGGGAAGAATAGCCGCGCAGTATAAGTACGACGCGCACGGAGTATGCAAAGTATACGACGGAAACAACGCAATAAATACAAGTTCGACGTTCGTTGGCAATATCTTTCCTATACGTTGGAAAGGGTATTACTATGACAGAGAAACGGGGCTGTACTATAACGGCGGGAGATATTACGATCCGGAGACGGGGAAGTATCTCGACGCGTGCGGAGTAGAAGAAGCGATAGCGGAAGAACGGCTTGACAGGAACGATATAATGTGCGATAATATCATAGAGTTAATGCCGTACATATGCACCGTGCTTATGGGGCTTGTAAAAGATCCAACGTCGGGAGAGAGCGACAGCGCATCAAGCGGTGACGGAATCCCTTGGTGGGCGTGGTTATTTCTTGGCGTAGGAGTCGCACTTGTCGCTACATCAATGGCTGTGCTTACATTTGGCGTGGGTGCTCTTGCGGGAATAATGACAGGGGCAGTATTTCATGGAGCTGCTACAGGTGCTTTGGTAGGTGCGGGAAAGATGAGGAGATTCATATGTATATCAAGCAAATTAAAGATTTCGATCAATATAGCAATGAAGCTGATATTATTGTGACTGATGGACAATACGAACTAATGTGTTATTGTCATCCGGCTGATGTTTATGATTCAAAAGCAAAAGTGTCGGAAATAATAGCATTATTTGCACAAGATATAATACGAATAGATTCTGAAGATAGTAAAATTATAAAATTAAAAGATTATTATTCATATCAATTGCAAGGGAAAATAGTAAATAAAAACGTACCTATTGTTTGTATTGGGGAATTGACAATAAAGCTTGATACTTCAACTCCAAAAGACTTGAAAGAAGGCGAATATATTCAATTTAATGTTGAACGTCTTGATTGTATTGTTAAATAAGTATAGTTTTTAAGCATAAAACGGCAGGATCACTCCTGCCGTTTTATGCTATGTTTTATATCGTTATCTTATTTTATATAATAAAAAACTCTTATTTCGTTATATTGTTATCTCATTATTTACAGGTATAGCGGACGTAGAATACGAATAATCGGACTAAGCAAAAAACCGTCCGTTTTGTACGGACAGCGTGACTGAAAAATTTGTTTTGTCAGCTCAAAAACAAATAGACAAGGTATCCGACAAGCGACGCAAGCATGAGCGCGCCGCCGATCTTATTGATTTTTTTACCTTTTCCGATGCCGACGCAGACGAAAAGCAACGCCGCCGCGCCTATAGATACGAGCGTATCTACGAAATAACTCGACGAGTACGGCACGCCGAATATGAGCGTGGGCAAGCCGAGGATAAGCAGAATATTCATTATATTGCTGCCGATGATGTTGCCGAGCGCAAGCCCGGTGTTGCCTTTTACAGCCGCCATGACCGACGTTACGAGTTCGGGCAGGGAAGTGCCGAGCGCGACCACGGTAACGGCGAGTATTTTTCTTGCGTTATCGTTCGGGATCAGTTCGGTGAGCGCGTTGACGTTATCGACCACGAGTTGCGCGCCGAGGACGACGAATCCGAGCCCGACTATCGTAATCACTATCAGAAACCAGACTTTATCCTGCATACGGTCGTAAGCTCCGAGCAGCCCAGTGCGCATTTTCGGCACGGGCGACGGTTCGGTTTCTTTGACCGGGACTTCGCCGCTTTCCGGCGACGCGAGTATTGCCGCGGTTTCCGTTTTGCGTTCCCGCAGCGCTTCGAGTATCATATAAACGACGTAAACTACGAACAGGATAATGAAAATCAGTCCGTCTATACGGGTAAGAACTTGCGGTGTCACTACTTCGGTCAGCAGGAAAAGTATCCCCGAAATAACGATGAGAAACGGCAGTTCGATCGCAAACGTTTTTTTGCCGACGGGCAGGTCGCGGATAAGCGACGAGATACCGAGTATGAGCAGTATATTCATTATATTGCTGCCGATTACGTTGCCCATGGCTATGTCGCCGCTACCGCTTGCCGCCGATTTGATCGATACGGCGAGTTCGGGCGCGGAAGTACCGAACGCGACGATGGTCATGCCGATCACGAACGCGGATATGCGGAGCTTGGCGGCAATACCGCTTGCGCCGTCTACGAACAGATCCGCGCCGAGCACGAGCAGTACGAGTCCGACGACTATAAGTAATATCATCAAGAAAATTTCCATGTTTTTCGGAGTGCGCTCTCTGAAAGCGCGTGAGTTTATCAGAGCAACGGCGAGAAGATAGAGCCTATCGCGCTCGCCACACGTTTGGGGATCGTTTGTTTTATCGTTTCTTTCGTCATCAGTTCGCTGACGGCGAAAGTTTTTTCGAAGTCTTCTTTTATATCTTTCAGGCAACGCGTTTTATACATCCATACGCCGCATTCGAAGTGGTGAATGAGCGAGCGGTAATCGAGATTGATCGTGCCTACCATGCCGACTGCGTCGTCGCACAGGTAGTTTTTCGCGTGTATGAACCCGGGCAGATACTCGTATATCTTCACGCCGGCTTTGACGAGCGGTTTGTAATTGCGGCGCGTGATCCAGAACACGAGTTTTTTGTCCGGAACTCTCGGCGTAACGATACGCACGTCCACGCCGCGTTTGACGGCGCGGCAGAGCGAACTCGACAGGCTGTGGCTCAATATAAGGTAAGGCGTGGAGATGTACATATAATTCTTCGCCTGGTTTATCATATTGAGTATGCAATTCTCGGCGACGTGATCTTCGGTCAGCGGGCGCGGCGAATCGCCGAACGGCTGGACTATGCCGCTCTCCTCGTACCATTCGTAGTATTCCGGAACAAAATCCTCGTAGTTCTCCGTGCGCGTCGCGTCCTGCGCGTCGAACGAAGTCAGGAACAGCATTATGAGGTTCTGCACCGCAGAGCCGCGGATCCTTACAGCCGAATCCTTCCACTGTCCGAACGGGTGCTTGACGTTGATATATTCGTCCGCGAGGTTCGCGCCGCCCATGAACCCGACCTTGCCGTCCACGACGGTTATTTTCCGGTGATCGCGGTTGTTGTGCACCGCGCTCGCAACCGGCGTGAACTTGTTGAAGCGTAGGCAGTCGATGCCTTTGGCGCGCATCTTTTTATAAAACGTGTGCTCGACTTTGGGCATACAGCCTATATCGTCGTAAAGCAATTTGACCGTAACTCCGCGCGCGGCTTTTTTCTCGAGTATTTTTTCGACGTGGTTCCACATGACCCCGCGTTCGATAATGAAGTATTCGAGAAAGATATATTTTTCGGCTTTTTCGAGCTCCTCTATGAGCGCGGCGTAAAACTGTTCGCCCGTAGAAAAAAAATCCACGTCCGAATAGCGGTGCGGCACCGCCATGGACGCATTGTAAAGATACCGGCTGTGACCGACGTGTTCGCCGAGCACGTCCTCGCAATCGTCGGTCGACGTCATATATTTTTTGCCGCGTGCGTGTATATCCATATATTGCAGCGTTTTTTTGCGGCTGAGTATATTGTGAGAAAACAGCAGATAGATGAGCGCGCCGCCTACGGGCGCGAACACAAGCAGGGTAACCCATGCCACTTTTGCGTCCGGAGTCATGTCGCGGATCGTAAGCCGAACGATCACTATAAGCGCGACGATTGCGTTGAACACCCCCATTATTATATGCGAAACTCTGGTGCCGCCGATAGTCCACGGAATAAAACTCAGTGAAATTTCGATCAGTTGCCCCATGCCGAGATATATCCCGATCTGAAGCAGGACTGCGATCAGAGTTATGGCGGTTTGTCCCATGAGGGCTTTGAACAGTTTCATTTCTCGATTCCTTATATGCTATTATAACCGAAAAAGCGGTTGCTGTCAATGATGTGAATGCTCATGCGGCGCGACAAATTATAAATAGCGGGCATTTTCGTCGTGATTTTTCTTGCAATTTGCGTGAAAAATATATATACTATAGCAGTGTCCGGTCGTGCATAGTATTTGTAACGCCGGGAAACTTAACACATCAATCCGAAAAAGGAGATAAAAACATTATGGCAAGAAAACCGATCATTGCGGGAAACTGGAAAATGAATATGACGCGGGCGGAAGCTACGGCGCTTATCGAAGCTCTTAAGCCGCTCGTAAAGGATGCGACGAGCGACGTCGTTATCTGCGTGCCTTACACCGACATCGACGTTGCGGTCAAGCTCTGCGCGGGCTCGAACATCAAGGTCGGCGCGGAAAACGTCGCGTGGGCGGAAAAAGGCGCGTTCACCGGCGAAATATCCGCGGATATGCTCGCGGAGCTCGGCACGGAATACGTGATTATCGGTCACAGCGAACGCCGTCAGTATTTCGGAGAAACGGACGCGACGGTCAATGCAAGACTCAAGACGGCGCTCGGCAAAGGGCTCAAGCCGATCGTATGCGTGGGCGAAACGCTCGACCAGCGCGAAAAGAACAGAACCAAGACCGTTATCCGCAAGCAGGTACAGCTCGGACTCGAGGGCATAAGCGCGGAGGATATGGCGTCGGTTATCATTGCTTACGAACCCGTATGGGCTATCGGTACGGGCAAGACGGCGACGAGCGAACAGGCGGAAGAAACAATCAAGTTTATACGCGGAGTGATCGCAAAAATGTTCGACCGTAAACTCGCCAATAAAGTGCGCATTCAGTACGGCGGATCGATGAATCCGAAGAACGTCAAAGAACTCATGGCTATGCCCGACATAGACGGCGGTCTTATAGGCGGCGCGTCGCTCAAGGCTCCCGATTTCAGCCAGGTAGTCAATTTCGACAAATAAGTAAAAACGAGCGAGATAAAGGGCTGTTTCATCGTCTTTGATGACAGTCCTTTCCTTTGCGGTAAAGAGCGGTCTGTGTCGCTTTGTGCGGCGCGGCAATCCCATCGGTCGCCTGCGGCGACAGCTCCCCTTTGGCTCAAAGGGAGCCTTTCAAAAGGATTGTTTTGGATTTCTCCGCTTCGGTCGAAATGACAGAGGGAGTGGTTGAAATGACAGAGGGAGTGGTCGAAATGACGGATCAAAAGGATTGTTTTGGATTTCTCCGCTTCGGTCGAAATGACAGAGGAGGGGTTGAAATGACGGGAATTTACGTAAAAAACAAAGGTAGGGTATCATGACGAAATTTTATAAAGTGAGCAAAGAACAGTTCGTCCGCGACGGCGGCGATGAGAGCGCGTACGACGGGATAAAACTTCCGTCGCGCGCGACGGCGGGCAGCGCGGGATACGACTTTTTTGCGCCGACCGAGCTGAATATTGCGGCGGGAGAAACGGTCAGAATCGCAAGCGGTATACGCTGCGAAATGGATAACGACAGAGTGCTCGCGATTTTTCCGCGGTCGGGGCTGGGCTTTAAGTATAAACTCGCGCTCGACAATACCGTCGGCATAATCGATGCGGACTATTTCGGCGCGGAGAACGAAGGGCATATCATGATCAAGATGACCAACCGCAGCGACAAGGATCTGACGGTAGCGGCGGGGAAAGCGTTCGCGCAGGGGATATTCCTCGCTTACTATCTGACCGACGACGACGACGCGGACGGCGTGCGCACGGGCGGCTTCGGCAGTACCGGGTCGTAAAACGGTTAAACGCGGATAAACTGCGCATAATACTTTTGTGAAATAAAATAAATCGCGTCGGTCGGATATTATTTTGAAAAAGACCGCCGTCATAGGTTGACTAATTATGTCGAAATAGGATATAATTACTGCGAATCATTTTTCAGCGAGGGACAATATGGAAGAAAATATGCAGGATGAGGGGCTGTCGTTGGGCGAGATCTTCAAGGTTATTTTCCGAAGATGGCTGCTTCTTATTCTTATTACTGCGGCAGTGACGCTTGTCGGTATTCTCGGTATATCGCTTATAGTGAATCCGTTGCAGACGATGTACGGCATTTCGTTTTCGGTCGATTATCCGGGAAGCGAAAATTTCCGATATCCCGACGGCACCGCTTTCCGTTATCAGGACATCGTGTCCGAGGATAATCTGACCGAAGTCAAGAACGGCTCGGAAAAGTTCGCCAAGATCGATGCACGCAAGTTGTACGAGAACGACGATATTTCCATTACCGAAGAAACGGAAGAAGTCAACGGAGTAAGAACGCCGACTGGCAATTATACGATCACCGCCAAAGGATCGTACTTTCCGGACGGCAATATAGCGTCCGAGTTTTTGCGCGGCATTGCGAATTATCCCGTGAATTATATCAACAGCAAGGTTTCGCTCATGACTTACCGCGACAATCTGACGTCGTACGACGCGGTCAAGACTTACGAGCAGAAGATAGCTTATCTCGTCGCGCAGCGCGATTATATTGTCAATCAGTACGAATCGCTTACAGCGACTTACGGATCGGTTTATATCCCGAGCGGTTATGACAGATCGCTTCGCGAGCTCAGTTCCGAAGTGGAACGCAGTTTCTCGGAAGAAGATCAGGCCACTATGGAAAACGACCTTAAAATCAACGGTTACGTTTTCGACCGGGAATATTACGCTTCGGATACGCGCGTCAAGATCGACAGCTATTCGAAAGAAATAACGGATAACACGCGCATAATAGATGCGCTTCGTACCGAAAGAGACGCGCTTATCGATGCAATACAGGCGGGTTCGGGCAGCGCGACGATCACCGATTCGCTCAAGTCGTTCAACGATCGCATAAGCGAACTTATCGTCCTGAACTCTCAGCGTCAGAACGAAATAAACAGACTGCAGGAGAACCTCAACCGTCTGGAAAACGACTATGACGAAGTCGCCGCGGCACGTTTCCATACCCGTCTTACCGGATTCTACAACGCACTGTCCGAAGCTGCGGATACGTTCAAGGGCGTAAGCGTCAGCATTTACGCCAAAGAGTCCAAGGTTGTATTCGACACGTACAGCGCCGTCGCGAGCGGCGGGATCAGCCTTGCCATAGGCGCGGTCGTCAGCGTAATCGTAGGTTTCGTACTTGCGTGCATCGTCATTTGCATTATCGATCTGCCCGCATACCTGCGCAGAAAAAAGTATGCGCTTGCCGTCAAAGCGGAAGAAGCGCGGACGGATAAAGAGAACGAACACGAAGCCGAAAAAGAATAAGACGTCAGGGTTTCATAGTTTCGACACAATATTTCACAATAAGTCGGCGAGGGAAGCGAATAATCGCTTTTCGGGTCGACTTTTTTTTATTTTTTATTGACTTAAAATGCCCGAACTGTTATAATTATAACGAGTACGCTATAAGTACGAAGGAGAGCGGTATGGAAACCAATGAGCTTGACAAATATATAGAGGACGGCTACGGTCCCGTAGAGCGATTTTATAAAGCCTGCGAGGAAATGCCGACGGTCAAGTTCATACTTGCCGAGCGCAAGATCAGCGAACTTTTAATGACGGTCGCCACGTCCTCGGTATTGCAGTCCGTGGTGTCTGCCGCCGCGCGCGGATTCGATTTTCGCACCGCGTTGTCTCGTTCCCGTATCAGAACGGGGAAAAGATATTCCATTCTGCCTCCCGCGCCGCGCCGCGAGCTTATTGCGTACGCTATGAATCTGCTGTACGCCATCGACGTCAAGGCGATACCTCTGCAGGAGTTTATCGAAGAATATTACTGGTCGCCGAACGGCATAAACTTTTCGTTCAAGCTGTTTGCCCACGGCGTGATACTGCCGCTTAAAGCGAGCGTGGAAGCCGAGCTTGCCGAGCGCGACGCTTTGCCCGAACTGCTCGACGCGCCCGCGGCGCCGTCGCAGCCCGAAGCGGAGGAAAGCGAGCCGAAGCGTCCCGCGCCCGTCATTACCGTGACGGTGACGCCCGCGCTTTCCGAAGTCGCCGTCGCGGATCTTATCGAGCGTATCGCGGACGTTTGCGACGCCGCCGACGCGGAAGGATGTCCCGAAGAAGAAAAGAAAGCGCTTTACGCCGTTTCTACGGCGCTTGCCGAATCGGTCAAGTCGTGCGACGCGGTGAGAATAAGGACGGACTTCGACGCGTTTGCCGAGTTCGTGCGCGGCTCGTCGCTCGCGGGACGCTTAAGCGAATCGACGGACAATCTGAACGAAACTCTCGAGCATTACGGGATATAATCGTCCCGCGACAATACGGAAAATGGAAAATCTGCGACGTGGAGGTCGCCCAAGCATGATAGATCTTGTGGGAAAAATCGGTTCGATGGCGCTCATCGACGAAAAGCATAAGGATATAGATTATAATAAATTCGCCATGATCGGTCACTGGCTCAAGCCGGGTACGGTGTGGGTCACGTCGGGCGCGGTGGAGATCGGCAGGCTCGATTATATCCGCAGGAACGGGCGCGAGATCGACGGCGAGAGCGAGCAGGTCAAAGCCGATTATTCTTCGCAGGGGCAGGCTATGCTCATGGAAACGTACCGCCGCTTCATAGATCCGCGGTATTCGGTGCGTCAGGTGCTCGTCGAACACGACCATTTCAATAACCCCGTATCCCGAGCGCATATACTGTCGCTTCTCGGGAGAGCGACCGAACAGAACGCCGTTCCCATCGTGAATTACAACGACGCGGTCGCCGTCGAAGAATTACGCAAGCTCGAAATTTCCGAGCTTGCAGCCGAAGGGAAGTATCACGTCGAACTTGTGGACAACGACGAAACGGCGGCGCAGATAGCGCTTCTTACCGGAGCGAAAACTTTGCTTATACTCACTACGCTCGACGGAGTGTACCGCGACGTTTCCGACCCCGGTTCGCTCATTACCGAGATCACCGGGACTAAAGAGGAAGTATTGAACAAAATCGAAGAATATAAAAAGGCGTGCCACGGCGCAAGCCGCAAGGGCGCGGGCGGAGCGTTTACGAAGCTCGACTATATAAAGCCGTGCGTTGCGGCGGGTATAGAGGTAATAATCGCAAGCTCGAACCACGACATAAGAAACGTGCTCGGCGGCGTCAGTCCGAGGACTTATATCAAAGGCGTATAAAAAATCAAGCGGTATATCCGCGTAAATAATACCAACGGATGAAACTTTATATTTATTGAGGGGTACATATAAGGAGAAGAAAAAGAAAAAAGAAAGATAGGAGCAGGAAAGATGAAGATGTGGAAGAAAGTTTGCATGGGAGTGATGACCCTTTTATGCCTTGCCTCGATTTTATGCGCGGCGTCGGCATGCAACGTACCCCGGACCGAGTATACGATTACTTACGTCATGAATATCCCGGACGAAGCCGGAGTGACTTACGCCGAAGGCGAGTCCAATCCCGAGTCGTATTCCGCGGTTATTTCGCCGATTTCGCTCAAGTCGCCCAAATGCGACGGCTACGTGTTCCGCGGTTGGTTCGAATCCGAAAAGTGTTTGCCCGGCGAACGCGTCACAGCGATCAAAGTCGGAGAGACGGGCGACATTACGCTTTACGCCAAATGGGACGAGAAAAGCCCCACCGGAAGCGAGGACGGAAATACCGACCTTATCGCACCCGAATGGTCGGATAGACTCAGCTATATGTGGCGCGGTTTTATGCCGTATGTGGACGAATTCGACGCGGCGTATTATTCCGAAGACGATGCCGAAGTCGTGATCGACAGCCGCGACGAACTGACTGCGTATATCGAGTACGTTCAGTATAAATATATCACGAAAGAGGACGCGCCCGAAATATATCTGAATTACAAATTTACGGGTAAGCAGGGCGATGAGATCAACGCGGCGTATTCGGAAGCGTATTTTACGTCGTATACCGGGCTTGCGTCCACCGATCTGAAAATGTTTATAAATTACGACGGTCTGATCGGCGCGGAAGCGACGGAGTCGTCTGCGGACAAAAACGTTTATACTCAGATCGTGCCGATAAATTATAAGGAAAAAGGCGCCAAACATACGCTCGCCATCGATTCGGTAAAGACGAGCATGGTTTGCGAAACGAGCAATCAGCTCTTTTATGCGGCGATGATCGGAGCGCGCCCCGCGCCGAAATCGGGGAGCGCCGCGGAAAAACTTTATAACAAGGCGAGGAAAGTCCTCGAAAAAATTATTTCGGACGAGATGACGACGACCGAACGCGCGCTTGCGATCTACGAATGGCTGATAGTCAACGTATCTTACGACAATACGACGTTCGGTCAGGCGCTCGATAAGTCGACGGCGGAACTGGCGAAAAGCAACGCTTTTTATCTCGAGGGCGTTTTCGATTCCGGACGCGCCGTATGCGACGGCATTTCCAAAGCCGCGACTTTGCTTCTTCGAATGGAAGGCATTCCCGCGGTGCGCGTGGTCGGAGGCGGTCATGCCTGGAACAAGGTGTATATAAACGGCTTCTGGTACGTGTTCGACGCGACTTACGGCGATACGGTAATAAGTATCGGCGGCGACAGTTATACATTCCTTAATCACGAATTTTTCCTTACGAGCGACGAC
The DNA here is from genome assembly GCA_947385185.1 of uncultured Clostridia bacterium. Lineage (GTDB taxonomy): Bacteria > Bacillota > Clostridia > Christensenellales > Pumilibacteraceae > Protoclostridium. The sequence continues at coordinate 8,853 of CANDJX010000012.1, read as the reverse complement.
AAGTTTGCCGACGAAAAATCGGGCGGCGATTACGGCAAGGCTAAGAACTATCTCGGGGAAAATTATAGAGCGGAGCTCGAGTACGATTTTTATCTTTTCGGATCCATTCGTCTGCCCGACGAAACGGAGTGCGGTTACGGAGTTTCGGATCAGACCGAATATACGGCGTTTATAAAAAACGTGTGCTCGGTCGCGGAAAGTAACGGACTTAAGACGAGCGCGGTCCCGTACGGCATAGAATTGCTCGTAAACGGCGATTTCAAATATTCGGCGCCGAGCGGCGGAGACTTGTACCGGATCGGCGAGACCGATCTGTATTTGCTCGTATTCGGCGTGCGCTCGAAAGGCGAAGCGGTAACGACGTTATAACAGATCGCATAATATGAAACGCACCCCGGAAGTCGTCTGACTTCGGGGTGCGTTTCAACATCGTTCGGTCTTTACCGTAAAACTTTTATTCTTTTACGAACGTCAGGCAGGACGCGTCGCCGGGATCTCGACTCATGACGGTAATCCCCGCCGCGCCGCATTTGCCGTTGTCGTTGTAAATACACTTCGCCGAGCATGAAACCGCAGTGTCCACGCTGTAGTTTGCCGGAATGAAATCGCTTGCCGCTTCGAACTCGGTGCGGCGTTTGGTTTCGTCGGGCGAGTACGTCGTGCAATCGGTATGATTGCTTACGTTGATGCTCTTGCTGCAGCAGCAATATCCTTTGTTGTAACGGCATTCTTTCAGTCCGCATTTAAGATCTTTCATAATTTCCTCCGATTTTCCGTGATATTCATATTATGTGCCGCGAAAATCGAAAATATACCTTGCCTTTGCGCGGTAAGGTATATTTTTTCATGTAAGTCGTTATGCGTCTTTGAGCGCTTATTTGTTGCTGCTCGGAGGGAATCCCATGATTTTGGAATAAGTGCGGTAGAACGTCGAATAGTCGGTGAAGCCGTACCTGTCGGACACGACGATAGCTTTTTCGCCTTGCAGAATATCGCGGTGCGCCGCCATGATTTTTTTGGTGCGGACGTATGAAATGATCGATACTTTCATGTGACTGCTGAATTTGTTCGATATGTACGACTGCGAGAAATGGAAATGCTCGCAAAGTTTTGTCAGAGTTATCGGCTCTTTTAAGTTTTCGTTCACATAATTTATTATCTGCGCTATGGTGTTGTCGCGGAACGCCTTTTTTTCCGCCTCGGGCTCAAGACATATGAGCGTCATTATTTCGAGCATCCGGCAGGAGAGCATGAGCTCGAGATCCGCGCCTTCGAATCTTTCGTACAGCTTATCCATTCCCGCGAACAGTTCGCGTATTTCGTCGCTGACCGTATAGAACGAAGCGCGGCTTCCTATGCGTCCGAACATATGCTTCGGTATATTGTTTTCGCGGAATTTGAGCACGTATCGCTCGTAGTCGCTGTTCTGCAAAAACGTGAGATAATGGTGCTCGCCCGGCTGTATGAACACTATATCGCCGGGGTGCAGACGATAAATTCTGTCCTCGACCGTAAAATCCACCTGTCCGCGTACGAAATAGAGCAGTTCGAAAAAGTCGTGATAGTGCTTTTCGTAGTCGGGCGCGGGATGCGGGTTCTTGTCGAATTTGTGCGCGAAGTCGAGGTCTTCGCTTACGTATCTGAACATATTTTCCCCCTTAAACGCTTGTTACTGAGTATAGAATAGCACATCTGAATAAAAAATGCAATATATTTGCCGAAAAAATGCAATTGAAAGACGGAGAAATATGTGTTAAAATATAGATACGAGAATAAAAGGAGAACAATGATGTCACAGACAGCAGAAGTCGGAAGCAAGGCTCTGAACAGAGCAAAACAATGGCAGATAGCGCTTTTCCCGTTCAACAATGCGGCGACGAACGTATATTTCGCTTTCTATAATTATTTCACGTATTTTGCGATTATGTATCTGACGGGCTCGACGGGCGCCGCGCTCGGCGGAGCGGTGGCAAGCGGCGCGCTCGTGCTTATCGTCAGTACGTTTACGAGCATATTCGTTCCGATGATGCGCATATTCGACGGCATAACCGATCCGGTGCTCGGCGGCATAATGGACAAAACGCGCAGTCGGTTCGGAAAGTTCCGACCGTTCATGGTCATCGGCAACGCGTTGCTCGCGCTGTCGCTGCTCATGATGATGGTTTTCTTCCGCGCGCTTCCGGACGGCGTTTCCGCGCTTCGCTGGGTGGTATACATCGTCAGTTATATAGTTTACGTCCTCGGGTACACCTGTCAGTGCGCGGTCACGAAAGCGGGTCAGACCTGCCTTACGAATGATCCGAAACAGCGCAGTCAGTTCATGATCTGGAACATGGTAGGTCAGCTCGGCTCGATAGTGCTCGTCAATATCATGGCGGGCGGCGTGCTTACCAACGAGGCGATCTGCCCGAAGGGCACTATCACTTATACGGACGCCGCCGGGGTGGAGCAGATACTCCGCGGCGCGGCGTACGGTCCTCAGTTCTATAATATAATGGTCCCGTTCGTCATTATTCTGTCGGCGATATATACAGCAATGGCGGTCGCCGCGATAAGCGAAAAAGACAAGCCCCAATTCTGGGGCGTAAACAACGAGTCGGCGAAATTGCGCGACTATGCGGACATAATCAAGAAGAACAAGGAGATACGCTGGCTCGTTCTGTCGAGCGGACTTAATAAACTTGCGTCCACTGTGGCGACGTCGGGGACGGTAGCGTTCCTGCTGTTCGGCTGTCTGATGGGAGATTATAACGGGCTGTTCATTCCGTTCTACGTGCTTTGTTTCATATTCATGGGCGGATTTTTCCTGTGGGGATCGAAAGTCGCCGGACGGAAAGGGCAGAAACGCGGCGTGTCGCAGTTTACCGTGCTGGCGTTCATGTTCTACGTCGGCGTGCTCATAATGCTGTGCATATACGATCCGGCGAACGCGGCGACGCATCTTTCGCTGTTCTCCCTCGAAGGCGGTTTCCATCTCACTTTGAACGCGTATACCGTGATATTCATCATTCTTTACGGATGCGGTTACGGCGCGTTCAACTGTTGCGATCAGATGACCATTCCCATGGTTGCGGACTGCACGGACTACGAAACTTACCGTTCGGGCAAATACGTTCCCGGCATAATGGGCACGATATTCTCGCTTATAGACAAAGTGATTTCGTCGCTTCAGACGCTGCTCCTTCAGATATTTATAGTGTTCCTCGTCCCCGGACTGAACGCGCTTCCGGCGGAAGGCACGCCTTATATGGACGGTATGAAGCTGTCCGCCATAATCTGCTTCTGTCTGCTTCCCATGGCGGCGTGGCTCATTACGACGTTCTGCATGACGAGATACCGTCTTTCGGGCAAAAAGCTCGAGGAGATCCAGGCGGTCAACGCGGTCAGAAAAGCCGCGGTCGCGGGCGGCATGAGCATGGAAGAAGCTATGGCTACGTGGCAGACGATCGATCAGGTGCCTTCCGAGTACATCCCCGTAAAAAAGCCGAGAATAAACAAAAAAACTGGAGAGGAGATTGTCGAGAAAGACAATATAATCGATAAAATCTATAATAAAGTATTTACCCGGCGGGAACATAACGTCGCCGAACCTTCGGTAAACGCAGTGCCTATTCCCGAGCGCTACGTCATTGCCGAAGACGCGGCTTGCGAGCCGGCGGAAAACGCAAAAGCGGAAACAGGCGGCGCTCCGGACGCGGAGAACGTTCCGAGCGCTGGAAACGAAAATATTTCTTCGGAAGCGCCGTCCGGCGACGAAGAATAATTGCGTCATCCGATTTTCGGTGGTATAATATAAATTGCGGAGAACATTATGAAACTTACATTCAGATGGTACGGAGAAAAGGACAGTATTCCTCTTTCGTACATAAGACAGATTCCGGGCATGACGGGCGTGGTTACCGCCGTGTACGACGTGCCCGTCGGCGAAGCGTGGGAAGAAAAGTCGGTCGCGCGGCTCAAAAAGCTTTGCGACGACGCCGGTCTGGATATGGAAGTGATCGAGTCTATTCCGGTGCACGAGGACATTAAACTCGGCGGCGGCAGGCGCGATTATTATATCGAAAATTACCGTAAAAATTTGCGCACGGTATCCGAGTTCGGCGTAAAGTGCGTATGCTATAATTTCATGCCCGTGTTCGACTGGCTTCGGACGGATATGCACAGAAAGAACGCCGACGGTTCCGATTCGCTCGCTTATTCGCGCGCCGATTACGAAAAAGTCGACCCGAACAATCTGCATTTGCCGGGCTGGGACGAAAGCTATTCGCCCGAGCAGCTTCGCGGTCTGCTCGCGTCTTACGGCGAAGTGACGCATGAAAAACTGTTCGACAATCTTGTGTATTTTCTTAAAGCGGTGATCCCGGTGTGCGACGAGATCGGCATAAAAATGGCGATCCATGCCGACGATCCGCCTTGGGACGTATTCGGTCTTCCGCGCATAGTTTCCACGGAAGCCGACCTCGACCGTATGTTTGCCGCAGTGCCGAGCCCGAACAACGGACTGACGCTTTGCGCGGGTTCGTTCGGTGCGGGCAGAAACAACGACGTAGCGGCGATGGCGGCTAAGTACGCCGCACAGGGTCGCGTACATTTCGCGCACCTACGCAACATCAGGTATACCGACGACGCCGATTCGTTCTGCGAAGTCGGACACAGGTCTGCGGACGGAAGTCTGGATATGGCGAAAATAGTGTCCGCGCTCGTCGATAACGGGTTCGACGGGTACGTGCGTCCGGATCACGGCAGAAATATCTGGAACGAGGGCGGAAAGCCCGGCTACGGTCTGTTCGACCGCGCTCTCGGCGCGGCATATATAAACGGTCTTTTCGAAATGGCGGAAAAGATCGGTCATACGAAATAAAGGAGGGGTCTTATGGTACCGTTCAAGGTAGATTTAAGCAAGGAAGTTATTGCGATCACGGGCGCGGGCGGCGTGCTTATGAGCGCGTTTGCCAAAGCGCTTGCCGAGTGCGGCGCGGCGGTCGGGATTATGGACTTAAAGCCCGAGTCGTGCGAAAAAGTCGCGAAGGAAATAACCGAAGCCGGCGGACGCGCGGTCGCGGCTCCCGCCAATTGCCTGAAAAAATCGGACATAATCGCGGCTAAATCGGCGATCGAAGCGAAGTTCGGTAAGGTCACGGCGCTTATTAACGGCGCGGGAGGCAACAGTCCCAAATGCACGACGGACAACGAAACGGCGGCGGAAGCCGAAGCGGATATGAAAACGTTTTTCGATCTCGACGAGGAAGGATTCAGGTTCGTATTCGACCTCAATATCATGAGCGCCGTGCTGTGCAGTCAGGTGTTCGCCGCGGATATGGCGAAAGCGGGAAAAGGAAACATAATCAACGTTTCGTCCATGAACGCTTACCGTCCTCTGACGAAGATTCCCGCGTACTCGGCGGCAAAAGCCGGCGTATCCAATCTTACGCAGTGGCTTGCCGTGCATTTCGCGGATAAGGGCGTCCGCGTGAACGCTATGGCTCCCGGGTTCTTCTCCACCAAACAGAACGCGAAATTACTCTTTAACGACGACGGAACGCCTACGGCGCGCACCGCGAAAATTCTCGCGCATACGCCCATGCGCCGTTTCGGCGAAACGGAGGATCTTATCGGAACTCTGCTCTGGCTTGCGGACGAGAAAGCGAGCGGGTTTGTGACGGGCATAGTCGTGCCCGTGGACGGCGGATTTTCCGCATATTCGGGGGTTTGATGAAAAAGTTTTTCGACGACGATATATTGCTGTCCTCGGACGTTGCGAAAAAGCTGTACGATTCGGTAAAAGACCTGCCCGTAATCGACTATCACTGTCATCTCGATCAGTACGCTATCGCGCGCAACGACGGCTTCGACGATATAGGCAAACTATGGCTGGGCGGCGATCATTATAAATGGCGGGCTATGCGTATGTGCGGCGTGGACGAGAAATATATCACGGGCGACGCAAGCTATGCCGAGAAATTCGCCGCATACGCGTCGATCATGCCCGAGCTTGTCGGAAACCCGCTTTATTATTGGTCGCACCTCGAGCTTAAGCAGTTGTTCGGCATAACCGAACCGCTCGATAAAGATTCCGCTTCGCGTATATATAAAGCGGCGAACGAAAAACTCCGCGGCATGAAAGTCCGCGATATGCTGAAACTTTTCAACGTGGAGTTCGTTGCGACGACGGACGACCCCGCGGGGGATCTGTCCGCGCACGGAGTATACGACGGCATAACCGTTGCGCCCACGTTTCGTCCGGATAAGGTATGCTCCGACCCGACGCCCGAATATCTCGACAGACTCGGCTCTGCCGCGGGCAAAAGAATAAAGACTCTGGACGATCTGCTTTCCGCGCTTTCTCTCAGACTCGACGAGTTCGTCGACCGCGGATGCGTGATTGCCGATCACGGATTTCTCGCTTTCCCGAAGTCGTATGCGTGCTATGACGAGGCGGCGGCTGTATTCGAAAATTACGACGGCGCGAGCGCAGAGAAAAAAGACGCGTTCTTCGGATTTATACTCGATTGGCTGGCGCGCGAATACTATAAGCGCGGCATACTCATGCAATTGCATTTTTCCGTGACGAGAAACGTCAATCCCTCCTTGTATGCGTCGCTCGGCGCGGACTGCGGTTGCGACGTTATTGCGGACGAAGTATGCGCGAACGGCGTAATAAAATTCCTTGCCCGCTTGGACGGCGAACGTCCCGAAATATTGCTTTATTCGCTCAATCCGAATGCGATTCCCATGCTTGCGTCGATAAGCGGCGCGTTCCGCGGGGTGCGTATGGGCGCGGCGTGGTGGTTCAACGACACAGCGGCGGGTATCCGCGAAAATCTGTCGCGCATTTCCGAATACGCCTGTCTGGGCACTCATACGGGAATGCTGACCGATTCGCGTTCGTTCTCGTCATATTCGCGTTTCGACTTTTTCCGTCGCATACTCTGCGACTACGTCGGTTCGCTCGTCGAAAGCGGCGCGTGCGATATGAAAGCCGCGTTGCGTCTGGTCGGCGACGTAAGCTATCATAATATCAAAAAACAGATTATAAAGAGGCATTAAATGAACGTCGGTGAAAGAATAAGGGAACTCAAGCTCGTTCCCGTAGTGGTTATAGAAAGAGAGGAGGACGCGGAAGCTATGCTCGGCGCGCTCGAACGCGGCGGTTTGCCCGTCGCCGAAATCACGTTCCGCACGGCTTGCGCCCCGCAGGCGATCAAGCTCGCTTGCGATAAATTCCCCGGAATGCTCGTTGGCGCGGGCACGGTAATAAACGCCGGACAGTGCGAAAAAGCGATAGACTGCGGCGCGAAATTCATCGTTTCGCCCGGACTTGCCGAGGACGTTGCGGAAGTGTGCGGGGCGCGCGGCGTGCCTTATTATCCCGGCGTAGTTACTCCGACCGAGATAATGAAAGCGATCTCGCTCGGTCTTACCGATCTCAAATTTTTTCCCGCAACGAGTTACGGCGGGCTCAAAACGATAAAGGCGCTTTCGGCGGCGTTTCCTCAGGTGCGGTTCATGCCGACCGGCGGCGTAAGCGAAGACAACGTGCTCGAGTTTCTCGGGTTCGAAAAGATATTCGCGTGCGGCGGAAGCTGGATGATGAAAGGCTCGGCGGAGGAGATCGAGGAAAAGACGCGCCGCGCCGTGGCGCTTATAAAAGCGAAACAGTAAAGGAGAGATAATATGAAAGTCATAACTTTCGGAGAACTCATGCTCAGGCTTGCGCCCGAGGGATATTACAGATTCATTCAGGCGGACAAATTCGGCGCTACTTACGGAGGCGGAGAAGCCAACGTCGCCGTGTCGCTTGCGAATTTCGGCGTGAACGCTGCGTTCGTGTCCAAACTTCCCGCTCACGAAATAGGACAGGCGGCGGTAAATTCGTTGCGCCGTTACGGCGTGGATACGTCGGGTATCGCGCGCGGCGAGGGCAGGATAGGCATATACTACCTCGAAAAGGGCGCGAGTCAGCGTCCGAGCAAGGTCGTGTACGACCGCGCGGGGTCGGCTTTCGCGCTTTCGACCGCCGCCGATTACGACTGGGACAGACTGCTCGACGGCGCGACCTGGTTCCATTTTACCGGGATCACGCCCGCGCTCGGCGATAATCTCGCGGAGATTCTTCTCGGGGTGTTGCCTACGATGAAGAAACGCGGCATAACCGTTTCGTGCGATCTGAATTATCGCAAGAAACTTTTGACGAGGGAAAAAGCGCGCTAAGTCATGACTAAACTCATGCCGTACGTGGACGTATGCATTTCCAACGAGGAGGACGCGTACGACGTGTTCGGGATCAGAGCGGGCGGTACCGACGTTACGAAAGGATCGCTCGACAAGGAAAGCTATAAATCGGTCGCAAAACAGCTCGCAGATAAATTCGGCTTTAAGTACGTGGCGATAACGCTCCGCACCTCGCTGTCCGCGAGCGACAATAAATGGGCGGGTATGCTTTACGACGGCAAGGATTATAACCTGTCTAAAGAATATACGATGCACATAGTCGACCGCGTAGGCGGCGGCGACAGCTTCGGCGGCGGACTCATATACGCGCTCTGCAGCGGTTACGACGGCAAAAGCGCGATCGAGTTCGCGGCGGCGGCAAGCTGTCTGAAGCATTCGGTGGAGGGCGATTACAATATGGTTACCGTGCCCGAAGTAAACGCGCTTGCGCTCGGCGACGGTTCGGGCAGAGTGCAGAGATAAACGAGTCATCATTTCCCATCCGTGTTTTTTCGTTTCACCCCACGAAAAAACGTATACGGATTCTCCTTTTTGCACAAGAGAAGCGGCCGCCGTCACGCGGTCGCGGGGATTTTTTATAGGGGGAAAAAAATTATGATATATAAAAAAAAAAAATAGAAA